>JAIPEV010000092.1 GCA_021736965.1 Halanaerobiales bacterium
TGGAAAAGATTATCATAAGGTTATGAAAAACAAAATATTAGAGGGGATTAGTTTACTTAAAGAAGAGTTTAGTGATTTTAAATTTGAATATCATATAGATAATACTCCAATTTTAGAAAAAGTAATTGCTAGTCAGGCAGGTTTAGGATGGATTGGTAAAAATACTACTTTGATAAATAAAAAGTACGGAAGTTTCCTTTTTTTAGGTGAAATATTTATTAATAAAAAGTTAAGTTATGATGATCCAAGTAAAAACCTTTGTAAAGATTGCAGTTTATGTATTGATAATTGCCCAACAGATTCACTTCAGATACCTTATTATCTTAACTATAATAGATGTAGAAGTAGCATTACTCAAATAAAGGGAGTTCTTAACAATGATCAAGAAAAACTTATTGGCAATTCAATTTGGGGTTGTGATCATTGTCAAGAAGTATGTCCTTATAATCATAACAATATAAAAGATATCCATTCTGAGTTTAAGCCAGTTATAAGAGGAGATATTATAGATATATTGAATTATAAAAGAAAGGACTTTCCTATTAAATGGCAGGAAAGTGCCCTTAGTTGGAAAGGAATGCGTATTATACATCGAAATGCACTTATTGTTTTAATCAATAGGAGTGGAGATGGCAAAAAGTATAAGAAAGTAATTGAAGAAATGTTAAAAGATAATTCTCCAATCATAAGGTATTATGCTTATAAAGCATATTTGAGTTTCGATTTTGACCAAACTAAAGTTAAAAAGTTAATTAAGAGTGATCAAGAGTTAAAAAAAATGTTAAAAAATAGGAAGTGGTTAGATGCCCAAAGTTAATTATAATAATGAAAGCTATCAAATTTCTCGTAAGAAAACTGGTTTAGAGTTTTTAGATAGTGTTGAGATTGAAGATAAAAATTTAATATTAGGAATGAAGATTAACAATAAGTTATATGATTTAAACCAAACAATAGATAATGATTGTAAATTGGAATATGTAAAAATTAATCAACCTGCAGGTAATAGAATCTATAAAAGAAGTTTATTTATCTTAATGGCAAAAGCAATATATCAAATATATGGAGAGGAAATTTTAAATATTGAACATTCTCTCAGTAATGGTATATACTGTGAATTAAGTAATAATATAGTTTTAAGTAAATCAGAATTAGAAACAATAGAAAACAAGATGAAAGATATTGTAAAAAAAGATTATCAAATTAAAAGTCATCTATTAAAAAGTGATCAAGGGCTATCATATTTAGAAAGACAGGGTAATCAAGAAAAGATAAGAATTATCAAACAAAAGAATATGGAAGAAATCAAACTCTATGAAGTAGATGGTTATTATAACTATTATTATTACCCATTAGTACCTAATACTGGATATCTAGATAAGTTTAAACTCCATTATCATTTTCCAGGGTTTGTTTTACTTTATCCAAAAAAAGACAGACCTGATCAGATAGAAAGATTTATTGATCAACCAAAACTTGCTGATATATTTTATGAATATGAAAAACTAGGTGATATTTTAAGGGTAGGAACTGTTCCTGATTTAAATGATTATATAACTAGTAATAACTATGGAGAATTAATTAGGATTTCAGAGGGTTTACATGAAAAAAACATTGCAAACATTGCTGATAAAATTGCTTCTCAAAAAGAAAAAAAGAGAGTTATATTAATAGCTGGGCCCTCATCTTCTGGGAAGACAACCTTTACCAAAAGATTATCTACACAGCTTAGGATTAATGGACTTAAACCGGTTGCTATATCTACAGATGATTACTTTGTAAATAGAGATAAGACACCTATAGATAAAGATGGAAACTATGATTTTGAGTCATTATATGCAATTAATCTCGAGTTATTTAATGAACATTTAGTTAAGTTAATGAGAGGAGAAGAAGTTCGACTACCTGAGTTTAATTTCAAGACTGGAATGAGAGAAGATAGTGATAATGTACTTAAGTTGTCAAATGATCAACCGATATTAATTGAAGGGATTCATAGTTTGAATAATGAACTAACAGAGTTTATTCCAGAAGATCATAAATATAAGATATTTATCAGTGCATTGACTCAGTTAAATATCGATAAGCAAAATAGAATACCTACATCCGATACGCGTTTAATCAGAAGAATGGTCAGAGATAACTACTATAGGGGTCATTCAGCTTTAGATACAATTGAGATGTGGCAGAGAGTACGTAATGGGGAAGAACAAAACATATATCCCTATCAGGAAAATGCTGATATTATGTTTAATTCTGCTTTAATATATGAATTTGCTGTACTTAAAAACTGTGCAGTACCCTTATTAGAAAAGATCGATAAAAATAACAAATACTACTATGAAGCCTTAAGGCTATTAGAAGTATTAGAAAACTTTAAAGAAATGCCTTATGAAGATGTACCAAATATATCTATCTTAAGAGAGTTCATTGGAGGTAGTGTTTATAGAAAGCAGTAAATCATATATGATATTTTCGATTTCTAACCAGTTTTTTACTCGATAAAGGTTTTCTTTATCTTTAAGTTTTCTATTATGATAATTATCAACCAAAATTACTGGAATATTTTTTTTTAATATTGAACGAGCATTCTTCTCATTATCTTCAATGAAAAGCTTAATATTTTTTTGAACTGCAAGATCTGCCTTTTGGTCTTCATGATAAAGGTAGTCATAGTTAACTTTATGTTGTGTAAGCCATTTAATTGTTAATGATCTATACTCTTGATGGCGAGCTGTAATTAGATATACTGTATGATTTTTTGATTTTAAGTTGTCGATAATTCTTTTTGCGTTAGGAAAAATATCTACATTTGAATATACTTGATGTATTTTATTATCTATAAATTCTTTAAGTTCTTCTAATGGAATATCGTAGGCTTGTGAGAACTGATAGACATCTTTTTTTCTGGTGATTTTTCTATCGAAGTGTTTATTTAATGATCTTAACCAAATATTTTCTTGTCCCTTTTTTTCATCGGTTATAACACCATCTATATCGATACCAATATTCATTTTAATACCTCCTGGATTTCATTTAAACTTATATCTATGATATAATTTTTATAGTATTCAAGAACTATTTTAACATTTATTTTATAATATATCCAGGAAGGAGCTGGTAATTTGAAAGAAATTGTTAAAAAAATAATCAAATATTTTAAAGACAAGTATCCAAATCCGAAGACAGCTTTAAACTATCAAACTCCATTCCAATTACTTATTGCTACCATTATGTCAGCTCAAACAACCGATAAACAGGTCAATAAAGTCACCGAAGAACTTTTTAAAAAATATAGTAAACCTGAAGACTTTATGAAGTTAAACTATAAGGAGTTAGAAGAAGAGATAAAAACAATTGGTTTATATAAAAATAAAAGTAAATACATAATTGAGAGTAGTAAGATGATTGTAAAAGATTATGATGGCAAGGTCCCAAATACCAGAAATCAATTAATTAAACTAAAAGGGGTTGGTCGAAAAACTGCTAATGTTGTTTTAGCTAATGTTTTTAATCAAGAAGCTATAGCTGTAGACACACATGTTTTTAGAGTTTCTAATCGCCTAGGGTTAGTAAATACTAATAATAGGAATAAAGTGGAAGTGGGTTTAATGGAAGTTATTCCAGATAACTACTGGATTAAGTTCCATCACTGGTTAATCTTTCATGGAAGAAAAGTATGTAAAGCACGTAATCCGCTTTGTGAAAAATGTAAGTTAAGTCCTTACTGTAAATATTTTAATGGTAAGATTAAAGGAGGCTAATAATGTACAGAAAAAAGAATATTATTTTATTTATTGTAATTTTTATATTTATTTTTTCTTCGATTGTTTATGCTGAAAATCTTTTAGAGAAAGGAATTGATCAGTATAATAATAGAGAATATCTAAAAGCAATAGATTCTCTAACCAGCTATGCTGCTGATAATAATGATAGCTATCTTACACATTTTTATTTAGGTTTAAGTTATACCAAATTAAATCAATATGGTCCTGCTATTGATTCCTTTAACTATGCTCGTGAAATAAAGGGTGAATCATATCATTTATTGGTTAATTTGGGTCGCGCTTATTATAACATAAATAACAAAGATACTGCTTATGATATACTGTTAAAAGCAAAAAAATATACACCTATTGATGAACAGGTATATAATCTTTTAGGACTAATATTGTTGGAGAAAAGAGAGTATGATCAAGCAATTGATAACTTTAAAAAGGCAATAGAAATTGAAGATAATAATTACTTTGTTTATAATAATCTTAGTTTATGCTATATTAATATAGGCAACTTTAAAGAAGGTAAAATATACATTGATCAGGCAATAGAGTTAAATCCGAAAGCACCTTATGTTTTTAATAATGCTGGTATTATATATGAAAATATTGAGAAATATGAAGAAGCCGCTAATTATTACAATAAAGCCCTAAAAATAGATCCAGACTATAAAAAAGCTGAGATTAACTTAGAGAGAGTTAAAAGAGAAATATCTAAGGAGGAATAGTTGCTTATGATAAAAAAATTTAAGTTAGATCATGCTTATCTAGGTAGAATAGAAAAAGATAAAGATTTATTAAAAGAATTAACTAAAATAGTAAAAGAGAAAGATATTAAAACAGGAACTATAAAAGTAATCGGGGCAGTACAAAATGCAAAAATTGGTTTTTACGACCAGGCTGTACGAAAGTATGAATATATTAATATAGATTCTGAAATGGAGATAGTTAGTTGTATTGGTAATATTTCTAACTTGGATGGTAAGCCTTTCATCCATGCTCATATCGTATTAGCAGATGATAATGGTAAGTGTTTTGGTGGCCACTTAAGTGAAGGTACTAAAGTATTTGCTAGTGAATTTATTATACAGCCTCTGATTGGTAATCAATTAGAAAGAAAATATGACAAAAAAACTGATTTAAAATTATGGTAAAAGAAAGGGGTAAATAGATGGATAAAATATATGTATTAGATACAAATGTGTTACTTGATGACCCCCAAGCTATCTTTGATTATAAAGAAAACGAAGTAATAATTCCCCTTGCTGTTTTAGAAGAGTTAGATGATCAAAAAAGTAAGACTTCTGATATCGGTTATAATGCAAGAGAAACTTCCAGGATTTTAGATAAACTACGAAAAAAAGGCAAGTTAAATAAAGGAATTAAGTTAGATAATGGAGGAACATTTAAGATAGTAATCGATAAAAAAGGGTTAAAACTGCCACCTCATCTTTCTGCCACTAAGGCTGATAATAGAATATTAACAACTGCTATTGATTTACAAGAAGGTAATTCAGATAAAGAAGTAATAGTAGTTTCAAATGATATTAATTTAAGATTAATATCCAATGCATTTGATATTAATTCTGAAGATTATAGTGGGAATGGAATTAATGGAGAAGAACTTTATGATGGATTTATCAATATAAATACTTCTAGTAGTCTTATTGATAAGTTCTATAATGAAAAAGAACTAAGTTTAGAAGAATTAGATACTGACTTTGATCAGCTTTATTCCCACCAATTTATTCAGTTTACATCAAATGAGGATAGTAAAAAAACAGCCTTAGCTCGTTTTGATGGTCAAAAGATAGTTTCATTAATCTTTGATCAAAAAACACCTATGGGTATAAAACCATTAAATAGAGAACAGATATTTGCTATTGAACTTTTACTAAATGACGATATAAAAATTGTAACTATATCTGGTAAGGCCGGAACTGGCAAGACTCTTCTTGCACTTGCAGCTGGGCTACAAAAGGTGATTAATGACAAGGCATATGAAAGGGTTCTAATTGCTAGACCTGTAATACCAATGGGTAAAGATATTGGTTTTTTACCAGGATCTGTTGAAGAAAAGTTAGAGCCATGGATGCAACCAATACTTGATAATTTAAATTTGATTATTCATAGTAATAAAGGTTCATACTTATCTATAGATCAACTTATTGAAAATAATTCAATACAAATTGAGGCTTTAACATATATTAGAGGTAGATCAATTCCAAATCAGTATATTATCATTGATGAAGCTCAAAACTTATCTAAACATGAAGTAAAGACGATTTTGACAAGGGCTGGTAAAGACTCAAAGATAGTACTAACTGGAGATCCATTCCAAATTGATAATCCTTACCTTAATAAGGTTAATAATGGTTTATCACAGGTTGCAAACCATTTCTATGAGCAGATAATAGCGGGACACATTATGTTAGAAAAGGGAGAGAGATCTGAAATAGCTAAGATTGCTAGTGAAATTCTTTAAAAAACTTGATCAATCTTATCATATTACTTGACAGTTCAATTAATTTATTATATACTAGTTGAAAATTAAATAATTGAAATTACCTCATCTTTACTGGATGGGGTAGAGGCGCAAGACTTATCAGTAACTTTTTAATAAATTGGACCTATAAAAAGTGAAAGGAAGTTTTGCCGAAGCCTTTATTTTCTGGTTCAAGAGATTAAAGGCTGGGTCTGTATAGAATATATACAGGACTGTCATTAAAATACACCCGTATTTTAATGTTGAGCTATCTCATTATAAGGGAAAGAGGAGGTGGTTTCTACTGGCCAAATATGTATTTAATCCCAGCGG
Source organism: Halanaerobiales bacterium (assembly GCA_021736965.1). Lineage (GTDB taxonomy): Bacteria > Bacillota > Halanaerobiia > Halanaerobiales > M55B127 > M55B127. Next base: position 6,592 of record JAIPEV010000092.1, read on the forward strand.
AAATCCGCTGGGTTTTTATTTGTTTATAGAAGATTAATAATAAGAATATCATTAAAAAATACAACAAATATGGAGGTATATAATAATGGACAATTATGGATTGATCTCTTTAATTCCACCATTATTAGCAATAATATTGGCTTGGTGGAGTAAGGAAGTAATAATATCTTTATTTATAGGAGTTTTTTCTGGAGCTATGATTCTAGCAAGTTATAATCCAGTTACAGGTTTTGTTAATACATTGGACAAATATATGCTGGGTTCTATGTCAGATTCTTGGAATGCTGGAATTATTA
>JAIPEV010000093.1 GCA_021736965.1 Halanaerobiales bacterium
AGTGAAAAATTCCAAAAGTGGCATAAACGAGAATGTAGTAGAATAGCTAAAGGGTTACCAACTATTGAAAAACAGGTTGAAGAATCCATGAAACCAGAAAACCTGAAAGTTGAATCATTTAATTCTAATAAACAAAAATGGGAAGTCATTTAATAATTATAAGCTAACTAATAACTAATAAGTTATATATAATAATATATTATTAATAATTAAAGAACTAAAGAACTTAATAACTTATAAGTAATTATATTACTATAAAGTATTCTATAAGTAATTAATTATCTATAGAAAAATAAATAATATAAGTTATTAGTTATCTATTATTATTAAATTAACTATAAAGTAATTATATTAATAAATTATATATTAAGTATTAATATTTCTTTATAGTATTAAAAGTATTAAGTTATGTATTAACTAAAGAGTAATTAATAAGTAAAGGTGGTGAAGTAATATGACTACTAAAGAGAATAGTAATAAATCTAATAATAAAAATAAAAGAACTGTTTATAATAAAAAAACTAATAAACCTAGATATCATATAGATAATGCCGGACATCAATTATCTAATAAAAAAGTTGAACAGATATTAGTTGATTTAGAAATGCACACAAGTCTTAATCGTGTGGCTAATAAAAATGACGTAAGTTGGGAGACTGTTAGGAGAATTTATGAGAAATATAAAAACGAAGTTAACGAATATCGAGAGCAAAAAAGAAAAGAATTTTTAGATGATATCTGGGACAGCGTCCGTAAAGCCCTACAGATAGGGAATAAGAAGATGGATACAACTTTAAATAATGCTGAAAAAGTTGATAAAGTGATTAATAAATTTTTAAAAGTTGCGGATGAAAAAAATTATACCAAAAAAGAAATTAATGATATGCTTAAACAGTTGACAGGATTAACTAATTACAGTTTGCGTGATTTATCAGTATACATGGGGACATTAATAGATAAACACCAATTGTTAAATGGTAGTCCTACAGACAGAATAGAAGGAGATATATCATTCTCAGAACTTGCTCAGAAGGCTGAAGAATACGAAAATGAAGACGAATGAAGCAATAAAGATATTTAAAACGGCTCAGGAAAACCCTGTATATTTTAGTCAAGAAATATTGGGCGATAATTTATGGGGTATGCAGAAAAAGATACTAAAATCAATTCAGGGAAAAGACACCACAGTAGCCAGCTGTCATGGGGCAGGGAAGTCTTTTACGGCTGCCCGAATAGTTACACATCAAGTCGGATGTTTTCCCGGTACTATTGGTATTACAACGGCCCCCACAGGTAGACAGGTTAGGAAAATATTGTGGAAAGAAATCAGGACTGCTCATAAGAATTCTAAATTTGATTTAGGTGGCCGGATGTTAGTTAAAGAATGGCAGATAGATGATGATTGGTTTGCTTTTGGCTTTAGTACAGATGATACAGACCAATTTCAGGGTTTTCATGCTAAAAGAATACTTGTGGTAGTAGATGAAGCAGCGGGTGTTGCAGAAGAGATATATAATGGTATAGACGGTGTATTATCAGGTGATAACTGCCGTTTGTTGCTTATAGGAAACCCTACAAGTTTATCCGGTAGATTTTATCAAAGTCATAATTCTTCAGAATTGATGAATGAATATAATAGATTTTCAATATCAGCTTTTGATACCCCGAACTTTACAGAGTTCGGGATTACTTATGAAGACATAAAAAATAACACTTGGGAAGAGAAAATAGACGGTGAAATGCCTTATCCTCAATTAGTAACACCTGAATGGGTTGCTAAAAGATATAAGTCATGGGGGCCTGAATCACCACTATTCCAGGCTAAAGTCTTAGGTAAATTTCCTGAAAATGCAGAAGATACTATTGTTCCTATCTATTTGTGGAAACAAGCCAAAATTGATGAAAAAGACCCGGAAGTAGCTGATATTAGCGAATGTTGTGTAGGAGTTGACCCGGCACGTTTCGGTGATGACAAAACAGGTTTAGGGTTTAGAATAAAAGATAAACTCATAACCTTAAAGCAAAAAGGCGGGATGGATACAACAGCAGTAGCTAATTGGATAGATATACAAATTAAAGATGAATTCAGGCCATTGGATAATGTATATAGTATACCTATAAATATTGATGCTATAGGAATAGGAGCAGGGGTAGCAGACCAATTAAGAAACATCAAAGGGTATAAGAAAGTATATGACATAAAGTCCTCTGAAAAGGCAATTGAGAGCGAAAATTTTTATAACAAACGTGCTGAAATGCAGTGGAGTATCAGGAATTTACTAAAAGATAATGAAATTATATTAGGTTTTGATGATGAACAGCTGGAAAACCAAATGACAGCCACAAGATATGATATTAATAATAGGACAGGCCGTATACAGGCAGAACCCAAAAAGAAAGTTAAGAAAAGGCTGGGGGAATCACCTGATAAAGCAGATGCAGTATGTATGACTTATTATGAGCCCGAAGGTGGTAAAGTTGCTAAAATAAGAGTTTTAGGATAGAAATATTATTGAACATATGTACCTTTATCACAAAATAATAATTTTGCGAAAAGATTTGATAAAAAACCTTGTAATCCCTGTCATGAAAGTAATCTTGATTTTATAATACTGTTTTACCTTCTTTGACTTTAGAGTATATATTAAAGAAAAACAGAGTATTTTAAAGTTTGCCGGAATGTATTTTTAGTGATAACTATTTTCACTTAAATAGCTAATTTACTCTAAGAGGTAATAATCACCTGTAATCATTAATAATCGGGTTTTATGGTAAAATGAATAAATTTTAGGCAATCAGTACCCGTAGGCTGGTTGCCTATTTTATTTAAAACTACTACGGGGCAAATAAACTACGGGAGTTGAGAAAAATATGAAATATAAAGAATTAAAAGTAACCGAATTGAAGCCGTTTAAAATTCGTGATTTACGTGGCAGCGTAATCACAAAGTTAACCGAAAGAATTAAAGGTGGCTTCAATCCGGCCAGACCATTATCTGTAGTCAAAGACAATGGTAAGTATATTATAGCAGATGGTAATCACAGGTACAAGGTATTAAGGGATTTAAGTATTGATAAAGTACCGTGCATAGTTTATGAAGGTAAAGACCCTTACAATTTAGCAGTAGAATGTAATCAGGATGAAGATACTTATGCACCAATGGATTTATTTGATTGGCTGGACATTATCGGAAGATTGAAGGATGATTATACGCAGGAGGAAATAGGTAATAAGATAGGTTGGAGTAATGATTATACCAGCAAACATAATTTAATTATTAAGAAGATATCTATACAAGTTTTGAACTTAGCACGAAAACATCAAGAAGGACGTGTAGATAAAAAATCTACAAATGTAGAATTTAATTTCACCGAAGGCTGGTTCAGAACATCTGGCCTTTATGACATTAAACCAGAATACCAGCTCAAAACAATGCAATCCTTTATTAATGACAATTGTAATTGGTCAAAGTCAAAACTACAAAGGGTTACTGCTAAATACAAACAATGGCAAGAATTTATAGAAATTGCAGGAAACAAATTGTATAACAAAAAAGATTTAAGTTCTATAACTGATTTAATTGAAAATGATGCATTTAAAAGCAAGCAACAATTAATCCAAAAAATAGATGCCTTCAATCAAAAGGCTAAAAATAAATTAATTCGTGGTGATGCAGTAACCGAATTAAGTAAGTTAGAAGATGCTAGTATTGACCTGGTTATTACAGACCCACCTTATGGAATTGATTATTCCAGTAACAGAAGTAAATTTAATGAACATGTTACCAAAGAAAAAATAGATAATGATGATAATACTGCTATTGAATTATTTGAAAATGTTTTGGAAGTATTAATTAATAAAACAAAAAAAGATGCACACTTTTATGTATTTACTTCATGGAAAGTATATCCTGAATTTAAGCAAGCAATAGATAAGTATTTGAATATAAAAAATATGATTGTTTGGGATAAAGGTAATCATGGTGCAGGTGATTTAGAAGGAAGTTGGGGCAATAGGCATGAATTAATTATCTTTGCGAGTAAAGGTAATAGACCATTAAATAAACGCAAAGAAGATATTGTTAAAGTTAATAAATTATCATCAAGTAAAATGATACACCCGACACAAAAGCCGGTAGAATTAATTACAGAATTATTGGAAGCGTCAGTACAAAAAGCAGATGTAATTTGTGATCCGTTTATGGGTTCCGGTTCTACTATTAAATCAGCTAAACAATTTAAAGATATTAACTATATTGGGATTGAATTAGATAAAGAAAGATTTGAAAAAGCTAAAAGTTTTATTAATGATAGATGTGATAAAAATGCCGTCAACTTTTAAGAAACAATTTAATTGGTCATTACAATTCAATCCTAAAATAAAAGATATAGTTAAAGGTTTAGCTGGAAAAATAATTACTGTTAGAGATGCGACACCCAAAGAAGATATGACACAAAGTACAGATTTAGTTATTGAGGTAGATGTGGGCACTATTGCAGCAAGAGTTCGCAAAAAGAATTGTCCTTTTAGTAAATATAAAGATGTAACCATAAGAAGTTATAATAAGGGTTATAAAACTGAAATCCATAAAATAAAAGAAGGTTGGGGTAGTTGGTATATTTATGCATGGAATGAATTCAATAACTGGATATTTTATGACATCGATAGAGTTAGAAATACCGGGTTACTTAATAAAGAATTTCCCGAAATGTCTAATTATGATGGGACAAAGTTTATTTCTATACCTGTCATGGATTTACAGTTAATCAGGGCAATAGTTGATTGTAGTAAAGAAGTGAAGGAATATATAAATTGACCCAGCAATCCCTATTCACCAATCATCAATGCCCTGTCTGCAACACTGATATAAGTCCAACAGATGGCAGTACAAGCTATTTTAACTGCTATGAATGTAATACACCTTTGATGACTGCAAAACGCTTTATAAACCAATCTAACAGGTCTGATTATCCTTTGAGAGATATTAAGTTTGTGAAATGGCTTATATCAGAAGATCATATCTTGTGAAAGTTGTTCATTAAGATATAATCTTTGTCAACAATGTGGTAATAAATTAGATAATCAAACTTTGATAGGTAGGTATATTGCAGAATATGAAGATATGCGTTTAAATGCTGATATGTCTGCTATTGATACAAGAAAGTTAATTATAGAGTTTATTGAGATATTGGAGGGAGTAAAACATGAATTATCGGAAGGTGATTTAAAGGAGAATAAAAAATATACTACCAACGAAATGCTAAAAATATTTAAAAGGGATTTCTGTGATAGTTCTCCCCTTCTTTGTGATTATGGTGATTGTTATGCTTGTGAAATTGAAAATTTTATAAAATGGTTAAATGAAAAGGAGGAAAAAAAATCAATAAGTTAATGGAACAAGAAGTTAAATATCTCATGAAATGGCAAGGCCATTCAAGAAAACAGGCAGAAGAAACAGTTGAACTTGCTTATAAATTAGCAAAGAGTGCGGAAATAAAGGAGGAATAATGGCTACTTCACAATCAAGAGGCCACAGAACAGAATATATAAACGGTAGATGGGTTTATAGTGATACTAAAGAACCTATAAACTTTACAGAAAGACCGTGTGCTAATTGTGGCTATTATCCTACTAAAGAAGGTCATGATTATTGTTTAGGTACTTTACCAGGTGTAAGGAACGCCTGTTGTGGTCATGGTGATATAGAAGAAGCATATGTTCAATTCTTAGATGGATTCAGTATTCACGGCAAAAATGCTGTTACTGTATTGGAGGTATTGAAAAAGTATAATAAAAGGAGGAAAAATGACTAACATAGTTAAAGAAAACCGGGTTGGTAAATTTTATATTGATACAGATATGCTTGAAGAAGAACCGAATAATGTCCGGAAGGTATTAAGTGAAGTATTGATTGCCAGAGCAGAATGTATTTATCATAAAGGTCAAATAGAATATGTGGGATATAGTAAACATTTTGAAAGTGTTGAAAGCATAATAGATATTCCCGTTTATGATGTTATAATAACTTGCGATACAACAGGTATAGTAGATATTGACTTTAAAAGGGTTGATTATTAAGATGAACTACAAAAAACTTTTAAAAGCATTTATAATTGCAATTTCAAGTTTAGGTGCTGGTACTTTGGCCGGGCATTTTATTTGGAATTATCCCAAAATGAGTTTAATATCATTGTGGGTATTAATTTTAATCTGTAGCACCTTATATTTTTATAAAAATATGGACCAATAGGAGGCAACCAATGGCTGTTATCCACCAAAAACAAGAAGAAGTTAATAATAACACGGTTGATTTGTTAGAAAGTGTTATCAGAGATATTAAAAGTGGCAATATAGATGTTCGTTTATCAAATAGTATATATGACTTAGAACGTAATGAAACCAGTGTAGAGGTAGTATTAGATAAAGCGGTTGCTTATCAGGTTAAAGAATAATTCAAGGAGGTATAAATGAAAAAATTATTATGTAAATTATTTGGACATGAATTTTATTGGTGGAAAAGAGATATTATTTATGTTGATGGAAAAGAAATTAGCGAAGGAGATGTTTGGAAATGTTCTAGATGTGGCAAAGAAACCAAAGATTCCCTTTCGGCCTTCAGTATAAAAGATAAGGATTTTATTGGGAGGTTTAAATGCTAATTTTATCAATAATACTTTTTATCATAGCATTAATTGTATTTTACGGATTTTATTCAGTGTATCAACAATGTTATCCGGTGTTTGAACAATATTATGGCAGAAAGGGTGCATTACTAAAGCTGAAATGGACATTAATTATTTTGATAATTGATTTTATAGTTATTTTAAGTATTTTATATT
>JAIPEV010000094.1 GCA_021736965.1 Halanaerobiales bacterium
GCAATGATCTATTAATTGAAATTCCTTCTTTAAGATTACCCATTATTGCTATAGTTTTTAAGAAATTATTTATGAGGGTAACAAATTTTTTAAAAGAAGCAATTCCTTTTGTACTACTGGGAGTTTTAGCTGTTAATATTTTATATGCCCTGGGATTTTTTGATCTACTAACCGTTATTTTAGGGCCACTTTTTTCAACATTGTTTGGTTTACCTGAAGATGTAATTTCTGCCTTGCTGATGGGTTTTTTAAGAAAAGATCTAGCAATGGGGATGTTAGCACCACTTGATCTTACAGTAAAACAGCTTGTAGTCTCAAGTACTATTTTAACAGTCTACTTTCCCTGTGTAGCAACCTTTATTATCTTATTTAGAGAGTTAGGTCTCAAGGAGATGCTTAAGGCTGCAACTATTATGGTAATTACAGCTATAATTGTTGGTACAGTTTTAAATATAGGGTATAGTTCAATATTTATTTCATCTATAACAACAGTTCTAATTTTATCAATCATCTTTATATTTTATAGACTAACAACTAAGAAAAATCAAAATATTATTAAAGAATGAGGAGGAAATTAAAATGTATGAAATAAAAGAAGGAAAAATCAAACTTAAACATGGTAGTATTAGTGAAGGACTTATTGCAATTGCTAGTGGCAAAGGTGGTGTAGGTAAGTCAACTGTAACAGCAAATTTAGCTATATCATTACAAAAACTAGGTAAAAAAGTTGGTATCATTGATGCAGATGTACATGGATTTAGCATCCCAAGAATAATAGGTATTCAAAAAGAAGTTAAGGTTGAACAGTCTTCTGAACTTATCCAACCAGCTGAAAAAATGGGAGTAAAAGTTATCTCTATGGGGTCTTTTGTTAATGAACAAAATCCTGTTATCTGGAGGAGCCCTCTTTTATTAGGAGCACTTCAACAGTTTTTCAAAGATGTAATCTGGGGTGATTTAGACTATCTATTACTTGATCTTCCACCTGGAACAGGTGACATGGTCTTAAATATTATGCAGAAACTACCTCACGCTAGGACTTTGATTATAACTACTCCCCAGGTTACAGCAACAAATGTTGCTGGTAGAGTTGGCCATATGGCCGAGAAGATGGACTCTGATATCATAGGTATTATAGAGAATATGTCTTACTATCAATGTTCTGAATGTGGAAATAAAGAGTATTTATTTGGCAAGGGTGGTGGAAAAGAACTTGCTGATTTACTCAAGGTAGATATGTTAGGACAACTTCCTTTAATTAAGGCTATAAGAGAAGGAGGAGATCAGGGTAATCCGGTTGTGAAAGAAGAGAGTGATGACAAGATTACCAAAGAATTTTTAAAGATAGCTGAACAGATTATCGAAAAGAAAAGAGATTTCGATCCAAATCTAAAACCGATGTCATTAAAGGGAGGACCTGGAGGTAATTAAATAAATAAATGATATGATCACACCTCTGTCTAATAATGGGCAGAGGTGTTTTAAAATTTAGATTAATAACTAAAGGAGTTTCACCTTGAAATAGAGAATAAAGAAATTAATGGGAGAATGGAGGTAGATTTCTAAATGAAGTTACTACAAAACTTTATCGATAGGGAAATAGAGCTAGCAAATGGATGTACTGAACCAGCTGCTGTAGCATATTCTGTTGCAAGAGCAGCAGACTTTCTAGAAGGTAAATTAAAAAAAATTGTAGTTGAGATGGATGGTTATGTATATAAAAATGGATTAAGAACCGGTATACCTGGAACTGAAGAATATGGAGGAAATAAGCTAGCAGCAGCTATAGGATACTTTATTAGAGACTCTGCTGATAAAAAACTAACTCTTTTAAATGGTTTAAATAAAGATACTATTAAGAAGGCAAAAGAGATTAATGATTTAATAAAATTGAAATTAATAAAAGATAAAAAAGAACTTTTTATAAAAACAACTCTTTATGGTGATAATATTGTCGAAAGTTTAATAGTTGAAGATCATACTAATCTTAAATATATTAAGGTTAATCAAGACTATATATATAGAAACGAGGATAGTTTGGAAAAAGATAGCATAGAATACAACTTAAAATATGAGTTTGGAAGTATGAGTATAAAAGAGATTATTCAGCTGGTAGAAAATCAGTATGACGATTCAATGATAAGCTACTTAGAACAGGGCTTAAAAATCAATCAAAAACTTGTTGAATCTGGATTAAAAGATCAGGGATGTGGAATTGGTAGAAGTTATTTAAAGATGGCAGGAGATGACTTTATTAGGAAATCTGCTGCAAAACTTGCTGCTGGAACCGATGCAAGAATGTCAGGGGTGAAACTACCTGCAATGACTTCTTCAGGTAGTGGAAACCAAGGGATCTTTATAACCATTGGAGTATATCTTTCAGGATTAGAAAAAAATATTGAAAAAACAAAGCTATTTAAAGGGACCTTAGTTGCTCATTTAATTGCCTATTATATAAAGATCAAAATGGGTAAACTTTCATCATTATGTGGTCTTTTCACAGCTGCAGCTCCAGGTTTATTAGCTGCTTTACTGTACTTTGATAACAATAATGTTAAGATTGAAGAAGCTATTAATAATATATATAGTGATTCAGGTGGTGTTTTATGTGATGGGGCAAAAACAAGTTGTGCTTTTAAAACAATAAGTGCTTACGAATTAGCTCATCGGCATTATAGTTTTATTAAAGATAATCTTAAATGTCCATTACCAACTGGCTATATAAATAAAGATTTTAAAAAGACACTAAATAATCAGTATGCCCTTTTAAATCCTGATGGTGTATCTTTTAATGATACCCTAATAGAGACAATTAAAAATAATTTTTCTAAATAAGCTCGACAGCCTCCTGATTAGAATTCACCGTAGAATTTTTAAGTACTATTTAAATCTTTACAGAAAGTCGGGAAAACAAAGTGGACAACATAATACGAGTTAGAAGTACAGATCAGATCCAAAAAAACATTCTTAACGAGTATTTATACAAAGAGTATTCTACAGGAGGATTAAAAAAACTTACCTGGATATCTTTTGATATTAAGCTATCAAGAATTTACCCTAAATTTAAAGAAATTTAAAAAAATGTTAACAAATTGTGGATATACCGTAAATGTGGATAATGTGGACAATTAAAAAAATGCCCACATTTACAAACCGTTTTTAAAAACTAAAAAACAAATTTATCACAGATTTACAATTACGATTATGACTACGGCTACTGATTTTAATAAATAAAGCCCGTCATAATTATAATATATTTTTAAAGTTTTATTAATGATTTTTAAGAATATTATATAAGGAGTTGATTAATAATGAAGATAGTAATTATTGGTGGTGTAGCAGCAGGTACAAGTGCTGCTGCTAAGGCGAGCAGGACTAATAGTGAAGCAGAGATTGTATTATTCGAAAAAGACAAAGATATTTCTTATGCTGGTTGTGGGCTTCCATACTATATTTCAGAAGTAACTCCGAAAAGATCAAGGGTTGTAATGAACACACCACAGGATTTTGAAGATAAATATGGGGTAGATGTTAAAACTGAACATGAGGTATTAAAAATCGATAAAGAAAATAAGACTATTACTTATAAAAATCTTCAAAATGATCAAAAAGGAACCTGCCAGTATGACAGGTTAATAATCACTACAGGTGCTAAACCAATTGTTCCACCGATTGATGGAATTCAACTAGAAAATATCCATCCTTTAAGATCTATACAAGATGCTGATCTAATAAAAGAAAAGATTAAGGGTAAAAAAAGAGTTTCAATAATTGGAGCAGGTCTAATCGGTCTTGAAATGGCAGAATCCTTTTCAGAGCTAGGTTTAGAAGTAACAGTACTAGAGCTTCAAGATAAAATTTTACCCCCATTTGATCAAAGTATAACTAAATATGTTGACCAGCATCTAAGAGACAAAGGAGTCAACTTAATTTTAGGTGATGGGGTTCATTCTTTTAAAGGTGAGAAGAAAGTACAAAAGGTGATGACAAGTTCAGGTAAAAAGATTGATACAGACTTTGTTTTACTATCTTTAGGTGTGAAACCAGAGGTTTCACTTGCAAAAGAAGCCAAAATAAGTATAGGCTCAACAGGTGCAATTGAAGTTAATGAAAGAATGGAAACAAATATAGACGATATCTATGCTGCGGGTGACTGTGCAGAGACAATAAATGTATTGACAGATCAAAGAGTTTGGGTGCCTATGGGATCTACTGCTAACAAACAAGGCAGAGTTGCAGGGGATAATGCAGCAGGAGGTATTAGTTGTCATTTAGGAGTTTTCCAGACAGCTATCACTAAAATATTTGATTTTACAGTTGCAATGACTGGATTAAATGAAAAACAGGCAAAAAACAATGGCTATGATCCATTAGTAGTAATGATAACTGGTTCTAACCATGCAAGTTATTTTCCTAACTTTAAAAAGATGAAGATCAGAGGCGTCTTTGATAAAAATACACATCGTATTATAGGTGCCCAAATTGAGGGTGAGGATAGAGTAGATAAGAGAATAGATGTGATAAGTACTGCAATCTACAGTGAATTAAAAGCAGAAGACCTATTTCAAATTGATTTAGCTTATGCTCCACCTCATTCAACACCTAAAGATCCGGTTGCTGTATTAGGTATGGTTGCTGAGAAAAAAATGAAAAAATAAGATTTTATTTAATTGATATTTGTGTCTAGTTAATCAAATTTATGTTATTTTTAAAAAACTTTATATATATTGATATAAAAATGGCATTTACTGGTCATTTTTTATCTCAAAAAAGCAAAAAGTAATGAAGGATTTTTAATAGTTGTGTTTAATCTTTTAAATAATTGGAAGCTATTTAATTTAATATTTATCATGGAGGTGATAAGATGAAACCATTTAGATGTCAAATCTGTGGAGAAACATATCTAGGAAGTGAGCCGTCTGACCGCTGTCCATACTGTGGAGCTGATGGAGAGAATCTAAAGACTGCTGCTAATTATTTGGATTATGGTGTTGTTGAAATGTGTGAGCAGAGTCGTAAAGACTGTTTAGAAGCTCTAAAGCTAGAGGTTAATAATGCAAAATTTTATGAGGAGTGTACTAAAGCAGCTGAGAATCAGATATCAAAGGCAATATTTAAACGTTTAGGCAAACATGAGTCTGAACATGCAGAACTTCTTGAAGACATGTTAGGAGAAGAATTTGATCAAAAAATAAAAGTTGGGGCAATTCCTGATAATGATTATGATCGGTTCACTGAAGCTCATGACCATGAAAAGAAAGCAATTAATTTTTATCTGAAAGTTGCTAAAAGAGCTCCCGAAAGAAGAGTAAAAGATGTTTTTAGAGCATTATCTGATATTGAATCTGAACATTTTACAATGGCAAATATATTTAAATAATGAACAAATAAGCAGGAAGTGATCACTTCCTGCTTTAAGTTTATTTTAAGTTTAACTTTCAATTAGTTTTAACATCTTTTGATAAGACAAAGCACCACTTACTTTTTCAATTATTACTCCATCCTCATTGATAATAAAGGTTGTGGGTATTCCCCTTATTAAATACTGCGAAGTGATCTCACCATCTTTATCAAGAAGAGTTGTAAAGGTATATTTATTTTTCATTAAAAAGTCTAAAACGGTACCTTTATCTTCCTGTGAATTGATTGTAACTACTTTTATATCCTCATGATTATTTGCAAGTTTTTGAATATCAGGCATCTCTTGTTTACAGGGCGGACACCAGCTAGCCCAAAAATTCAAGAACACTTTACTCCCTCTATAATCAGTTAATTGTACTGACTTATCACTCAGATTTGGGAGTGAAAAGTTAACAGCTTTTTTACCTACTAAGACTCCTGCTTCAATTTTATTAGTAGTAGTATCTTTACTTAAAAAAATTTGATTAGCATACCATCCCACTAAAATAATTACCAAAATTGAACCAATAATTAACACAATATTTTTTTTATTAAAGTTCAAAATTCCACCTCCTAAAGGTTAACAAAGTTTAAACTATTTGTATATATTAAAATGCCTAATATAATAATCAAAATACCACTTATTATATTTATATACTTCAAATACTTATTTATTTTTTTAATAGCAGGTAGTATCTTTTTTGCACCCAAAGCAGTAATTAAAAAAGGTAAGGCTAAACCTGCTGCATAAAATAGTAATAAAAGGCCACCGGTTAATATATTTTGACTATTCCCAGCCATGATCAGTATCGATGATAGGATTGGTCCAATACAGGGTGTCCAGGCTAGGGCTAATCCGATTCCAAGTGCAATTGATTGGATATACTTATTTGATATAGAAGAAAAAGACAATTTTTTTTCTTGATAGAGCCACTTCAACTTGATGACACCACTAATATGCAGCCCGAAAAAGATTATGATAACTCCACTGACCTTTCTAAGAATGGTTTGGTTTTTTATTAAAAAGCTACCAATATATGTGGCAGAAAGTCCCAAAAGAATAAAGACTAAAGTAAAACCTGCTACAAATAAGAAAGCAGGGGTTATAGAATATCTTTGATTTGCTTTTTTTTGTAAACTGTAATCCCCGACCAAAAAGACTATATATGATGGTATTAATGGTAGTATACAGGGTGAAATGAAGGATAATAATCCTGCAGTAAAAGCAATAATTAATGAAATATTGGATTCCATTCTATCCCCTCTTTATTTCTTAATATTTGAATATTTAAATATATTTTAACATATGTCTTTAAAATTATCAATTAAACGCGATTAACAAAAAGTTAATTGAATTT
>JAIPEV010000001.1 GCA_021736965.1 Halanaerobiales bacterium
TATTGTTATTTGAGATTAAGAAAATTTAAAAAAGTACTTGACATTAATTTTTTAGTGTATTAACTTGATATTGTTAATTAAAATTAAATGAAAGGAATTGTTATGCTAGGTAAAGAATACGTTAATTTTATAGTGAGTACAAACACATTGAAAATTGAAGCTGTATTGAATAGGATTGATTTATTTTTGGATAATGAGGATATTTATTCAAAAATAGATAAGGAATTAGCTGATAAATTAAAAAATCTAATTAAACAATGTAACCACTATTTAGACAAAGATTGCACTAATAGGGCCATATATGATTTGGATACAATTTTTGATATTATGAGTGAAATTGCACCAGAAAATTGTACTTTTGGTTATCATGCGTATAACGGCACTGATTTAGGATTTTGGTATTTTAAATAAGCATATATGCTAATATTTTTTAATCTATAAATAAAGGAAAATATTATGGAAACTGTATTAAATGAATTTAATGTAAGTAAAAAATTAGAAAAATACGAAAACTTTTTAGATTATCATTTTGAGGATAGAGTAGATGCTTGTATCTTTGAAAGTTTATTTGAATATAGCTTAATTAGAAATCCTAAAAATAATCAAGTTATTACTGCTAAAAATTTTAATACTTATAACAATCCAGATTTTCAATTTTCTATTTCGTATATACATCAAGCTGATGTTAGATATGAATTAGAACAAGTAGATAATGATTTCTTTACCTTCACTGGTCGGTCGCTTAAGCAACTAAATAAAGAAATTGAGGATAACCACTTAGCTAATTTTGTTTCGGCCATACAGGCATATAACGGATCTTTTGATAGCTTATTTATTTATAACTCGTTATCTGAGATTGATTTAATTTCAGAAATTGAAAATAATATAATCAGATATAAGTTACCAGTAGAATTTCAAAATATGGAATTTAGTATGGAAAACTCAACAGAAATTAGAATATCTGAATTTATAAATCTATTTACAAATATTAGAAATTTACATTCGTTTAAAGTTAATATATGTAAGGATATAGATAAAATAATCAAAAAATCCAATAGTTTACTGGATAAATTAAAATATGCTGATGGTGTAATTCAAAAAGCTGATGTAACTGCTGATATGTTTGCTATACTTGATTTAAAAATTATACCTTTATTAGATAAAATTGCACCAGCAGGATATAAATTTGGATATGATAACTGTATAATACACAAAAATTTAGGATTTTATAAAAAAAATACTTGACATTAATTTTTTAGTGTATTAACTTGATACTGTTATTTAATTAAACGAAAGGAAACAAAATGAAAATTTATTTAAATGTAATTCAAATTTTAGAGATTGATAGTTTGCTTGACAATCCAATTACAAGCCCTGAAACTAGCCCTTACAGTACAAAAATATCTAAATCTATTAAAAAGAAATTTAATAAAAAAATAGTTAGATATACCAGAAACGGGCTTTTATTAAGAGATAATGAATTTAATTTTACCAATAAAGAATTAGATTTATTGCTAGAGTTAGCAGTAGATGGTTATATGAGTAATAAAAACTTTAATTTCGTTAGTGAGATGGAAACAGCTAAGGAATTAAAAGCCCTAATTAAGGAATTAAAAGAAAAAACTTACAGAAAAAACAAATTAATCCTTGATATTTATCAATATGGATTATAAATTAGTATTGTTAATTGAAAACAAAACAAAGGAATTTAAAATGAGTAAAGAAAAAACAATCATTAAAAGATGTATTGAATTACCACTTTTCACTGGATTTTATGCTGGTGTCTTGAATTATGATAATGAAAATTTAGTTAATTTGATAATAACACCAGATATATATGAAAAATGCTTGCAATATGTATCTGGAAGGTTTGAATCTGAATTATCAGATATTCTAGATGAGTTAGTATTTGATATGCTAGATTATACTAGCATTAATAAAGCACTAGCAAAACAAGCTAATGAAGCCGTTAGAGATATTCTTATAAGTGAAAATTTAGCTACTGATTTAAAATATGAAAAATTGTATCAACCATATGCTTATAACTTTGATAATGATAGAATAGATGCGGTTATAAGATTATCCAGTGATAATATTAACACAATTAAAAAGTTTATTAGTAAAACTTTTAAAGATTTTGAACAAGATGTTAAAGATACCTCTACAAGCAGGGACGGCTTTATTTCTTTTCATGAAAATAAAGCTGATAAAGATGTATGGAAAATTGATAATATTATTAAAAATCATGATAACGCAAAGCTTAAGTTTGTATTAAGTTTTATACTGAATAGATTAAATTACTCATCTATTAGTATATTGTACTCAGATTATTATTGTTTACATACAGTTATATTAGAAAACTTATTACCCGAGTATAACACAAACAAAAAAATAGAAAAGTATCTGGTAAGTGAATTAAAAAAAGAAGGATACAATGATCCTTTAGCTGATACTGGATACTATAATGTTAATCAAACAAAAATTTTTAAATAAGGAATTAAAATGTATATTAAAATTATTTTTATTGATAAAGAAGCTGCTAAATTACCTTTAGAAATCTTAAAAGAAAGTAAAGTAAAATGTATAAAAGAGTTAAAAAAATATTTCAATAAAAATGATTTGAAATATTATCCTACTGTACAAAAGTATAAAACAGAAAAAACTGATAAAGTATTTATCTGGAAACAGTATGTTTTAGTGTATAACTTTGATTTAGGCTATGTAAATCTTTATAAAGAAAAGTAAAGGTAAACTATTAATAAGCTAGTAAAGCTTGTTAAAATTGAAATTAGCAGGCTTTACTAGCAAACTTAAAGGATTTGATTATGAAACTAATAAGATATTTTATACTAGTAGTTTTTATATTAATCACTGGAAGGTTTCTGTATCATGTAATTGAAAAGAATATAGTAGGTACTTACTTAATACTTGAAATAATAATTTTAGCAGTATTTTATTTTGTTTGCTGGTTTATTATTAACTATGTTTTTAAAGAAAGGAATTAAAATGAAATTAAAAGAATTTAAAAAATTAAATAAGTATAAGCTATTATCTGTTTTTGGTATTGTTTTAATTTTGATTAGCTTGTTTCTATTATTTATTGATAGTACTGTTTTATTTGTAGTATTTTTCTTTGTAGGATATACTATAATTATTAAAGTTTCAGATATGCTAGATAGGAATGAAATATTTAGTATCAATGAGTACGAAAAAATAATTATACAGGATAGTTTAGAAAACTCAGATATAATGAAGGGCTTTTATTTAAATGATTTAGCAGGCCAATTTACAGAAAAGCAAGTTAATAATATTTTACAGGCTAAACAAGCCCTAGAAACTAAATTTAATGTTAAAATAAAAGATAGTTAAATAATAATTTTTAACCTATAGACGGAGATAAAAAATGAATATTGAAACTTTAGAAACGAAAAGAGAAGCTTTAAGAGTAGAGTATAATAAACTACAAAGTACAAAGCACCCGAAAGTAAATAAAGTAATTAGACAATTAACAAATATTAATAACCAAATACTTAGCTGGTATAAAGATAACATGTTAAAGATTGTAGAAGCTTATCCAAAGAATAAAATAAAATTACCTAGTAATATAATTAAGGATAAATCTAAAGATTGGATTTTATCTAGATTTAACATTAGTATTCCTGATGGTATGGTGTTTAGTAAAGCTAGGGAATACAAAGGCCAATCCATACCAGTAAGGTACAGGCAAACTATAGGGTATCTGGTAACAGGCTATTTAACAGTAAATAACAAGCTGTATAGTCAAGGCAATAAAGATTTTAATTATTTAAAAAAGCATTATAAATTAAGACCTTATTCAGAAGCTAAAAAATTAATAAAGGATTAAAAATAATGATAGTACACTTAAGCGAATTGGATAAGATAGATTTAGATTTAGAATATGAACAATATGTTAATTATAAACCTAATGGCTTATGGTATAGCTTTGATAATCTTTGGATAGATTTATGCAAAGAAGAAATGAGTTATAGAATATCCATTAATGATAATATTTTTCTACTGAAACTTAATGATAAAAATATATATAAAATATATGATTATGATAGCTTTATATATTTTGTAGAAACTTATATAGATAATTCTGCTGAGTTTGACTATGAATTTCAAGGAATAGATTGGCCTTTAGTTTGTGAAAAATATGATGGAATAGAAATTAAAAATTATTTTACATTAAGAGATGACTACGGGCTAGATAGATTTAGCTGGTTTTCCTCTTTAGATGTCCCTAGTGGTTGTGTTTGGAATTTAAATATTGTAGAGATACTTAAAAGATATTCATATAAAGAATGGGAAAATAAAAAAATATATAACAGAAAGGTAAGATATGAGTAACAGGCAAAGCTCTATTTTTATAGGTAAATATCCATTTGCAAAGTGTCCTATTTGTAAGAATAACTCAATTGTAAAAAATAAAAATAAATATGGTAATATTGAATTAGAGTGTCCCGAGTGTAAATTAGAAACTGAATATATAAATTCAAGGTTATTTGTTATTAAACATGATACAGATGTTAATTGGGAAATTAGTTTTTCTGGTTTTGAAGGTTGCCCCTATTGCAATTTTCAAAGAAAATGGGAAACAGACAATAAAACATATATCGATGGTATTGTCTATTGGAGCACTTATTGTAAGTTAGATAGGGTACAGGCTAGGGAATACTTTGTAATTGGCTTAAAATTGAAATTAGATAGGTTTATGCTGATTGGAAACAAAGAGTATTTAACAGATGAAATAAAAGAAAAATTGTACAAAAAACATAGGAAACATAAAGAAATAGTAGACAATTTATTAAATGATATAAATATAAATTATGATTTTTTTTAAAATTATATCTTGACTTTTATTTTTATATGTTTTAGATTGTAATTGTTATTTAAAAACAAAGAAAGGAAACAAAATGGAAAATTACTTTTTAGAAATGATTAAGGAAACAGACGAAATATCAATGGATAATCTTTACCGTACTAATGGCGGTGTTTATCTGGAGCTCCATGATAATCATACTGCTTGGCAAGTTAATCCAGTTAGTCAATTTTTTTATGATTATATTTTATTTGAAAAAATTAATGAGTTTAAAGAAAAAACAGGACAGGATATATATTTACTAGGCCGGAGTGGTAGACATGTTTGTATAGAAATGAATATGGATAATATTAAAAATTTTAAAAAGTATCAAAAATTAGCTTTAAAACTAGAGCAGGATTTTATTAACGAGATTAATAAATCTGGAAAGGAAACAAAATGAGTAATAAATTTCATAAGAATTATGATAAGTGGTTAGCAGATTGTAGGAATGAATTAAAAAAAATGGGGTATGATCCTGCTGAGTGTGAAATTTGTGAAAGTGGTAAAGTATATTGGGGCGGTTCATTGGTAATTTCTGATATAGGATTTGTAACACCTTGGAAGGAAAGCAGACACTATACACCTTTAACTTGTTATAGTAATTAATATAATTTAAACGAAAGGAAAACTATGTATTATGTACAATTTTTTAAAGAAAAAAATACTGGTAATTTAGTTTCGATACTTGGTTCAGACCAGAACAAAAAACTAGATGGTAGAAAAAATTTAGAAAATTTAAAGAAACAAGTAAAGAGTATTGTAAAAAAGTTAGATAATCCTTACATTGATGCTTATGAAATTAGGAAAGGTACTTTAAAAGATTATTCAGTTTTATTTAAAAAAGAACAAGTACTTTCTACAAAACAACAAGTGTATGTAAATGATTTATGTAATTTAATAAATACTCTTATTTCTAATAAAAAAGACCAAAATTTAGAAAACTTAAAGGACGCTTATGGATTATTGCCTGCTTGTCCTTATAAATATACGGCTAAATCTTGGGAAAAAAGTAATTTCTCTATAAAGGATATACTTAATAATTTTCTGGATAGAGATTCCATTTTAACAGGCGACGAAATTCAACAAATTGAAATTCTTAAAGATAAGATAAGAAACTTTAGAAAAAATTTTATAGATGCTAAAGCACAAGTTATCTCTATTATTGAGTGTATAAGGAAAGGCCACTTGTACATTAATAGGTATCAGCTTTATAAAAATATAAATGAACAAACAATTGCTAAACAAAATTATCTTACCAGTGAGGAAACAAAAGAATTAAGACATTATATTGAAACTGAGTATAACAGGGCAATTCTTAAAAATTACCATACTAAAAAGTGTGATAATTGCGGTAAAATTACTATTGAATCAACTTATAATCTTAATTATGGTTTATGCAATATTTGCGTTAAAAATATGGAAAGGGACATATGAGTTATAAAATTGAATTTGACAGAAAAATATTTTGGTTTGGTAGTGAATTAAGTAAAGATTATTTATTTTTTGTTGAAGAAGGCAGTAATAATATTATTGATAATACTACTGGTAAAATATCTAGAGATTGGGAACTTATCTGTATAGGGAAAGAATATGAACTTATGCAAGTTATTTGTAAAAGAGCAGGCTATACAGAAGGTAATATTTTAAGATACTCTAATGGAATAACCACACCAGAAAACTATATTAAAAAATATAGAAATCTAATAAAAAATGCAAAGCAGATTTATTATTTATTAGAGGATAGAACTCTTAAGCTAATTGTGTCTGTATATAATTTTGAGGATAGACTTGATTATGATAAAGAAAAAATAATGGAATACAGTAAATTATACAATGTTAAAAAAGAAGCTGGTAAAGATATTTATGATGAAACAGTTTATTATTTTAAAGTGATAATCAATAAAGAACAAGATTTACAAACTTTTTTTAATTTAGCTTATTATCAAAAGCATTCTAGATTTTCTGCTAGATTTTTAAAATAATTTTAAGATTTTACTTGACATTGTAAAATGTTATCATTAGGTTATAATCGTTATTTAAAAATAAACGAAAGGGAAACAAAATGGAATTTTTACAATTAATTGCCAAATCGGTTGATAAGTTTAGTGAAAATTTGTATATCTTTAAAGATAAAAAGATAGAAGGCAATGATTTAGCCGATGATAGATTTGTTATTGGAACTAGTAAACTAATGTACGAAACTAAAGATTATGATAAAGCTGAGGAATTAATTTCTAAAATATCCAGTTATAAAAGTGTTATAAGACAGTTTGACAGGCTAGAAAATTACTATAGTTTGGAAAGTGTTTTTTATAAATTACAAAAAGGAAAGTTTTTTGTTCTTAAATTTAAGACAAAATATCAAGATATATCTGCTGATATTAAAGATATTTCTAATGGTATTAACAATAAAAGAAAATATTTTCCTTCAAATACACAAATAGAGACAAAAGCTATTGATACCGATTTATTTTGGTATTCTAAATATTTAAAAAAATATACTCAAGTTGTTATAACAAAGGATAATATTCCTACAATAATAGACCCTTTATATATGGAAATATTTAAGAAAGCAGGGGGCTTGTATAGTACAAATATGAAGGATACTTTAATAAGCAAAGACCAAAATGTTATAGCTGTTCCTGAACTATCAGACGATCAATATAATTTTGATTGTATTTCAAAAGATGGTTATTATTATATAACTAAAAAGTAAAGGAATTAGAATGTATCAATTTTTATCTAGAATTACAGGATTTAGTTTTGAGGAAACTATAAAACTTTTTTTAAAAGTTAAAGAAATGAAAACTGAGGATTTACAGGAATGGTTAGAAAGCTCTAAACAGGGGATAAACTATTCTACAAAAGTAAGAACAAAAAGAATGATAGTAATTGATGAGTTAATCAAAAGAAAAGAAATTAAAAATAAAGGAATTAAATCATGCAACAAATAATTGAAATAGATAATTTTAATAATTTTAAAGAAGGTGATTTGGTAAGATTTAAGGATGATCACCATAATTATACTAGGATAGGAATTATTCTGAAAAAATATGATGATAAAATAGAATTAATAACAAAATTCTATGATAAACAAAGACATATGAAAATAGAAATTAGAAGCAACAATAGCATAATTTCAATAATGTATTTGGCAGACTTTAGCTTTGCAATAACAGGGAAAATTATAGAGCATAACGCAAAGAAACAATTAGCAAACTTAATCGGTAATTATATAGAATAATAAAAGAATTATTATGAGTATAAAGATAATAAAGAAAATTAGCGAAAAGGAAATTTTAAAAGCTATTGAAAATAAAGATATTATAAGAAAAAGCGATGGTAAGCCGAATGAGTTTTGGAAAAGTTTAGTTGTTCTAGATATTATAGGATATGATATTGTGAGTATTAAAAATTCTACAAAAGCTAATAAGCTAATTGAAAAAGAAAAAAAAGAAACAAAGAACTTTTTAATTATGTTAATAATTATTTTAAATAAAAAAGAAAGGAAACAAAATGTATTTAATTTTAATTCTAGAAAATAATGAGATTAATCCAGATTTTACAAAGGTAACAGATAGCTATGATAAAGCTTTTGAATACATGGTTAAAACTGCTAAAGATGATTTTGATTTAGAATTTGATACTAGTAAAAATTGTTTAGAAATTGAAAAAGAAATAAAGGAAGAGCTAGAATTTACTAAACAAAATATTAGTATCCATTATATCCAAAAGGTGTAATATGGAAATTAAAATAAAATTAGAAAAAAAAGAAAACAAAGAAATTAATTTAATAAATCCAAATAAGACAACTTATTCTTTGCTTTCTGAAAATGGCGATTTAATCGGCAATATGCACATTCTAAACAATGAAATTGCTTTATATGAAGCTGGAGGCAAACAAACATACTCTATTAAGTTACAGGATATTTGGAATAGTTTTTGTGAAGCTTTAGGAAAGGAATATAATAAAATTGAAAAAAATACTTGACATTCTCATATATATTTTTTAACTTGTATTAGATATTTGAGATTAAGAACAAGTGTACTGAAATGGTTAAACAGGGCAGACTGTAAATTTGCTGACGAAAGTCTTTGAAGGTTCGAATCCTTCCACTTGCACTGAGTGAATTTAATTAACTAAAAGGGGAAATTATGAGTTATGCTGAATTTATCGATTGGCAAACAGAAGATTTTTTTGAAAATTGGGAAAATGTAAGTATTAATGTTTTAGTAAAAATTTTTAAAGATAAGGATGATCCTAGAGCTGAGGAAATAGCTGAATATTTTGGTATAGATTTAGAGGATGGGTATGAGGAACTCGATGAGATTATTAATGATAGCTTTTTTCCAATGATAAACTTTATTTATCCATTAGAAACAAATACTTTACAAAAGGATGCTGTATATAAAACTAGTTTAGAAACAAACTGTATTGTTTTATATAATAGAGTATTTGGTAAAAATTATTTATGTTTAGCTGCTGGTGGTATGGATTTTTCTCAAGACATAGGGCTAGCTTATGCTATTATGGATAAACGTATACCTTTAGAATTAGCTATAGACATTAACACACAGAAAAATTTAACTGTTAGAGGCGAAAATTGGGGCTTGTTAGAGTATAAGGTTATTCAAGCATTAGAAGCTGGTAAGAATAGAATTAATCAATTATTAAAAGAATGGAGCTAATTATGGATTATTTTGATTTTAAAAAAGTAGATGACTATTTAATAAGATTATCAAAAGACGAATTGGTTTCAAATCCAAGAGGATGGGCTACTTTAGGAACTTTGTGTATGTTTCACCCGGATTATAATTTTCCTAATGAAGTTGATATTAACCCAAAAGATTTTTCTGGATTAGACGAAATTAAACAATACATTAAAAAAGAATTAAAGGGCGTATTTATTCATCCGATTTATTTATATGACCACACGGTTCTTTATATCAAGATAGGGGATTTTTCTGGAATGTTGCCCCAAGGACATAAAAGATGGGATTCTATGAAAGTTGGTTATATTTTTACTACTGTAGAAAGATTAAAAGACTATTGGCCGTATGATGGAAGCGAAAAGGAATTAAAAGGAAGAGCTGGAGAACTTTTTGAAAATGAAATTGATGTATATAATAAATATGTCAATGGGGCAGGAATACAGTACTCTATTGAATATTTACCTACTAGTAAAAAGATTGATGTTTGCGGAGGCTTTTTTGATAGGGAAAATGCTTATCATTCGGCTAAAGATTTTATTAAAGATCACAAAAAAATGATAAGCCTAAAAAAGAAACAAGCTGTTAAAAACTTTATTAAAAAAGATGTTTCTTTAGAAGATAGACAAAAACACTTGGAAAGGATTTCTTAATGGATACTCTAATTAAATCTAAATTTGATTATAAAGATAAAGAGCTTGTTTTTAAAGCTTATGAAAGGTTCGGTTCTAAACTAAAATTAATCAAAGTATATGAAAAGGATACTAAATTTTATGTAACGTATAAAGATATTTCAAAAAGATTAGATAGTAAAGTAGATATTTTTAATTATGCTGGTTTTTTAAAATCTTATTTAGAAACTACTTTTAATAAGTATAGAAAGCCCGTTGTTGAAATAAATAAAATTAATGCAGAAATTCCAACAGTTATTAATTAAAAGGGTAAGTATGGATTATAAAAATGAGTTGATTCAAAAGATAAAAAAAATCAATAAAGATGAAAGTTTAAATAAAGAACTAAATAAAGAATTAGAAAAACTAAAAACTGGAAAGGATATGGAGGAAACTATATATAGATTTAGTAAATTACTTAATAAATCACCTAATGCTTTAGCAGTGGTTCTAATTCAGATAATAAAGTTAACTATATCAAATCAAAATAAAAATGATTTAATAGAAGATTTTTCTGAATTTGATAAGCAGACTTTAAGTATTATAGTTTTACTTTTTATATATGGAACTTTCCTCTTAAAGGATACTGATTTAGATTCTTTTAAAGTATTACAAAAAAGTATTGATTTTAACAATGGAGCTATTAGTTGAAACAAGAGACAATCCAAGAAATAAAAGATACGGTTAATATAGTAGATATTATTTCTGAATTTGTAGATTTAAAGCCTTCTGGAAGGAATTATAAGGGCTATTGCCCTGTACATAATGAAAGTGAGCCTTCCTTTACTGTAAGTCCTGATAAAGGTATTTGTAAATGTTTTGGTTGTGGATTTTCTGCTGATTCTATTGGCTTTTTAATGGAAATAGAAAATTTAAGCTATATTGATAGTTTAAAATATATTGCTGATTTTTATCAAATAGAATATGAAGAAAATGAAGAATATTTTAAGCTATATAAAATTAATCAAAAAGTAGTAAATTATTTTCATGACCATTTATTACAAGCTCCAAAACTAATTAAGTATCTAAAAGACAGGGGCTTATCTATTGAAATTATCAAAGAATTTAAATTAGGATATGCCCCTAAAAATGATTATTTATCTGAATTAAATATAGATAAAAAAGAAGCTAATGATTTAGGTTTACTTTATGAGGATAGGCCCCGGTTTTATAATCGAATTATGTTTCCTATTTTCAATTCTAAGGGCAAACCAATTGGTTTTAATAGTAGACGTCTACCAAATAAAGAAAATGGTGCTAAATACCTAAATATATCAAATACTAAAATCTATAATAAAAGTAAATCTTTATATAATTTGTTTAGAGCAAAAAAGAATATTAAAAGAGAAGATTCTGCTTGCGTTGTTGAGGGCAATATGGACGTTATTAAGCTGTATTCATTAGGCATTAAAACAGTTGTAGGAACAAGCGGAACTGCTATAACAAAAAAGCAGGGTAAGATTTTAACTCGATATACAGACACTGTTTTCTTATTATTAGATTCTGATGAAGCTGGTAGAGCAGCAACAATAAAAGCTGGATTTACTTTTATATCTTTGAATTTACATATTAAAGTTATGGAATTGCCTGAAGGCAAAGACCCCGATGATTTTTTTACTAGTAAAAACCAATTTATAAATTATCAAAAAAATAAAAGTATTGATTTTATGAAATACTTTTTTTCAAAGCAAAGAATGAAAAACTTACAAGATAAGCAAGCGGTAATTAAAGAATTAAAGCAAAGATTTAAAAATAATAATATTCAGAATGAATTAATTTTAAATGAGATTAGTGAACAATTAGGAATAAGTAAACAATCCTTACAGAATGAATTAATTGTTAATTCTAGTAAACCTAGTTTAGATGTTAATTATCGATATAAAATAGAGATGACTATTATTAAGTATGCAATTGAAAATTTAAAAAAGAGAAAATTTGTATTTAATAAAATGAAACCTAAAATGTTTAGGATAAAAATAGCTAGAAAAATATTAAAAAATCTTCATGAATATAAAGGGGGGGATTTTTATATTTTTCTGGATGGAAATGTTGATAAAAAGCATATTAAATTTTTAAAAAGGAATACGTCTTGGGAATTTGAACAATGTATAAGAGTATTAAAAGAAGATTTTACTAATAGAATGATTGAATTTTTACAAAAAAAATTATTAAAAGAAACAAATTCAGAGGAAAAAAAGAAACTTTTACAAAAAATTGTAAAATTAAAAAAGAAATAGCTTGACTTTCTCAAATATAATTATTAAATTGTTTTTTATAAAAAGGAGTAAAAAATGGATTTTAATATTATTGCTAGAGCATTAGTTTTAACGAGTATGGGCTTATTTGCATTTTTAAGTGGAATTGATTTTTTATTGTTACTGTTTAAAAGTCCTTATGCTTGTCATTTTTCTACAATTAGCCACAGAATAAGTTTTATTTTTACTGTAATAATATTAACGTATTTATTAACATAAAAAGGAGAGTGAATTATGAGTGATTTTACTAAAGAACAAATTATTAAGTTTGACAAATTAGCATATGAGTATAAGTTAACCCAAAAGCTTAAATCTCAGTTTAAGAAAGACCAGAAGAAGAAAAAGAAAGAAATATTGGAAGCTATGGAACACGATTACGAAGTCGAAACAGAAAATGTTAAAATTAAACATAGTAGTTATTCAAGAGTTTTTTTTACAGAAAAAAAGATAAAGAAAGCTTTTTCAGATGTTCTCAGCGAAGATGAAATTGATGCTTTACTTGAACAAGTTGAAGGAACTCTTATTGACAAGTTATCTGTTTCTATTAAGGACACTAAACTAAATAGGAGTATTGCCAATCAAGTCGATGAAGCCTCTCTATAATGTTACAAGCTATAGAGACTATAATTTTTATTTTTATTTTGATAAAAGAAGTAGGAAGATTATTTCAGAAAGGAGAAATTCGTGAAAAAGAAGAAGATTATGGTATCCCAAAATTTCTTCCATAAAATAGTTAGTTTAAAATCAGATATTGCTGAGATTATTTCTTTTAAAATTATTGATTTATTCTCTCAAACAGGAAAGATGGTTTCTGTTAAAAATCTTGTTGAGAATATGAAAGGTTTATCAAAGATACAGATATATAATACTTTAGAATATATGGAAGGCCAGATTGATTTTGGCCTTCCTGACGATACTATTGATTGTTTGCCTTTACAGGGAGAGATAAAATCAATAATTAAAGAATATAGAAACTTGGGAACAAATAAGAAAGTTTCTAAAAAGAAAAAAAGTAAAAGAAAAAAAAGAGCTGAAAAGATAAATAAAGAAATACTTAATCCTTGGTATAGCTTTTTAAGAAAACATGGATATAAAAAAATTATTACTCAAAGCTACAGAAATTTTTGTTTTGGAATGATAAATAAGGCTATAAAAGAATATGATTTTACTTATAAACAATTGCTGAAAATACTCAAATTTGGCTTTAGAAACGATTTTTTAAAAGATAAGGGTATTAACACTAATATTAAATCTATTCTATTCAGCGGGGCTAATATACCCCAGAAATACCTTAAAAAGAAACAAAGCAAGTATAAAATTAGAACACATAACGGTATGCCTGCTAATTCTAAAAAGTTTGGTTATTTTGAAAGGAAAAATAATAAATTTATCTTTAAGCCTCCAAAAAATAAAAAGACTATACATTACCAAGTTAAAAAAGAAACAAAAAATAGATTAGAAGGCAATTCTAAAAGAGAAACCTTTGATAATCTTTTTAAAGATGGTAGTTTAAAGAAAAAGTTTCGGTGGCTTTTAGGGGAAACAGGTGAAAATAATGAATTTGTATATGGAGTTAATCATGAACAAAATTAAACAATGGTATAAAAAATTCAAGTATACAATAAGGGGTGCTTTTGGTATTTTTTTAATCTTGACTTCTCAGTTTATTTTATCTAGCACAACCCAAGAAATAATCCAAGCAATTTCTATTGTTTTATATATCGATGGTTTGCTAATACTTTTTTCATTATCAAATAAGCTAGATAAAATAAAAAAGTCTAATTCACTTAAAATTAAAGATGTACAAAAAATTAATAATGATACTTTTAATATAATTGTTAAAAAAAAGGAAAAGAAAAATGAATGATAATATTTTAGAAGTAACAACACGTTTGCAAGCAGGAAAAGTAGCTGATTCTGGATATTTTTATCCTAAAGATGTTTTAATTGATGCTATGGATAAATTTAAACAGAAAGTTAAAAGTACTAAAGTATTTGGATATTTTGATGACCAATACTATATATCTCCAAATGAAAGGAATAAAGAGGAAAGGGCTTTTCGTATACTGGATGTAAACAAAACAAAAGATGATAGGTTTAAGCTTAAGATAAAACCACTTGATAATAAGAATGGTAATAAAGTTAAGGAACTAGTTTATAATAAAGAACATGTCAGCAACGTACACTGTATTGGAGATGTAGAAGATTATACAATTAAAAATATTTATACAATTGAAACCGTTGATATTAAAAAAGATGATAGCAAGCCGTTAAAAAAGAAAGATAATTAATTCAAAAAAAGCTTGACTTTTTCAAAATAATATATTAAGTTGCTATTGATAATTGAAATTTAAAAGGATAAGAAATATGCCTTACGAATCTATATATGATTGTCCTGTTTGTTCTTATAAAGGAATACCTCATTATGAAGATTGTGGATATGGATATACTACTTATGGATCCGTTACCACTAAACATGAACAATATATGCCTGTATGCCCTGAATGTAAAAGTGATTTAAATGATGAAGATAAAACAGGCGAAAAAGAATTTCTAGACCCTTCTTAAAAAGGAAAATTATGGTAAGAATTAAAAAGAAATTTAATGTTAATAAAATTAAAATAGGACAAATTTATAAAGTTGAGACAGAATATAGGGAAAAATTTTTAGGAATAGTGGCAGAAATTAAACCAGAAATTTCTTATTTTATTTGTCGAGTTAATATAGATACTATTAATAAAAAAGTGGATAATGTTAAATTGTTTGCTTTAGCTTCTCAGCATATAACTAATTTAGAATATATAGGTAAAATTCCTAATCTTATTAATTCTAGTATTTTAAAAAACAATTTAGAAAATTTAGAAACCTATATGGATTATAAAATTTGTTATGAGTTATCAAAAATAATTGAAACTAATTAAAGGAGAAAGCATGGATTATACTAAGTATTTAATTGATGACATGTCTTCAGAAAAGCGTCTTAATATGTGGGTAAAGAAAATCAAGAAACATTGGAAATTAAATTGTCAACAATTTCCTTATTTATTGACTGTTTTTGATAAGCTATATCAGCAATCACACGATATTGTTGAAACAGATGAGTATATAGTTTATCAGCTTTTGCATAAATTGTCTTTATCAGAATTAAAGGACTTAACGGACAATTTAGCTTTAATGGAAACTTTACTAAATGTTAATATCTGTACAGTACACTCTCATTGGGCCAATCCTGTCGATGGAGCTATTATTGAGATAAGACTTAAAAAATTATATGGAGATGTAAATGAATAAAAGTAGAAAGTAAATTATAATGGATAAGAAAAAAGAATTATATCATTATTTAGAAGAATTAGAATCTAGATTGGAAGATGATGCTCATGATTGTCAAGGCTGTCTAAAGGATTATAAAGCTTTTAAAAAATGGTTAAAAGATTTAAAGGATAATTATAGACTTATCCCTAAACCAGATAAAGATAAATCTCTTGAAGAGTTACCTAATATTGAAGAAGTATTAAGAGTATATACTCTAGTAAAGAACTATAAATATTCTACTAATAATAAAGCTTTAGATGAAATGTATGGAATAGTAACAAATAGGCATTATTCAATAGAATTTACAAAAGAAGAAAGATTAATAGCATTAGAATGTATGCGAGAAATAATTAATCGGGAGAATAAAAATGAATAAAGATTATGAATTAGCTCAAATTAAAGCACAAAAAAGAGACAACAGATTTTTAATTACAGATTTAATTAATTTTATGGATTATAACGATATAAAAAATAAGTATAATAAGTTTGTTGCTGATGACTATTTTAATAAGTACCCGCATATGCTGAAAGAATCTCAAGGAATTAAAATAGTAGATTTTAAAGACGAACTGGAAAGAATTTCTGTATCTTATTTCTATAGAGACCATTATTATTCTCTAGAACAATACAGAAAAACAATTAAAAAAGTAAAAGAATGTGGAAAAAATTTAATTGATTCCATTCAAAAGTGTAGACACGTTAAAGAGTTTACAGTTACCATTTAATTTGAGAAAAAGCTTGACTTTTTCATTTATATTTTGTATATTTAGTCTACATTTTAAAATAAAGAGGTGTATGTGGACATTTCAGAGTTACTTAAAAATTCTAAGATTCCTTATAAAGAAAAGAATTTAAATAAAAAATATTTAAAAAAGAGTAAAATATCTCAATCCTCTTTAATTTTAGCTGACAGCTCTATATACAGGAGTATAGGTAAAGAGATTGCTAGTCGAATAGTTTATAATTATTTAAAAGAAAATAAACCTAGATACAATCCTGTTTATCTTTATAAGCCTGTATTTACTGTTTATCTTAATGAAAATAGAAAGATAAAAAATTTATGGAGAAAAACAGATGCTTTAATTTTTGATGGGGTAGATGAATATAGTAATAGATGGGATTTTCAAAATATTACTAATTTAATTACATCTAGAATTTATAATGATAAATTGACTATTATGATAGCTACTTCTGATATTGAAAATAGAATTAAGGAATATAATGGAGATAGTTTTTTATCTCTATTAACAAGTCTGCCTAAAATTGAGGTTCAATAATTAATGAATATAAAAATTGTTTCCTTCTATAAAAATAATATTGGATATGTATTAAAATTAATCTTAATAACTAATAAATATATTTATAGAGAAAAGTTTTGGGGCGATTACTCTTACTTATCGACAATTAAACACCTTATTCAAAAAACAGATAACACTAAAGCTAAATTTAAATTTTATAATTCTTTGAAAAAGCATTGTTCTACTTTTGAAAGTATTAAAGAGAAAAGAAAAAATAAATAGTTTATATTTTTTTAATTGCAGATAACTTCTTAAATTGAGAGGATTTTATGGCGGAAAATACTCCCTATAATCGGGAAGCTGAAGAATATTTATTAGGAACTACTTTATATAATTATAAAAAAGTTAAAGCCTTTACAGATAAATTAGCCCCTAAATTGTTTTATATTAAACAGAATAGATTTATAGCAAAGTCTATTTTAGAGTTACATAGGGAAGGACATAAAGTTGATATTATTACTGTACAGGAAAATTTAGAATCTAAAAATTTATTAGAAGATGCTGGCGGGTACGAAAAATTAGCTAATTTAAGAAATGAATCCTTTGCTATTGAAAATTTTTCTGAACATTTAAGTATTTTAAAAGATAATTATGAACGTAGAAAACTAATTAACTTATTTTCCGAAACTACAAATGAACTCAGTAATAAAAAAGATTTAGATTCAGTTAAAAATAAAGTATCAACAAGCTTATTTAATTTAAACAGCAAACAAACAGCTGTATCTAAAGGCGGATTTGCTAAGTTTGAAGAAAACAGTATTAAAGAAAAAATAAATAGAATAAAAGTTGGTAGTGGTATTAGTATATTAGACCACGATTTAGCTAAAGGATTTGCTCCTCAGAATATTTCAATAATAACTGCTAGACCCCGTATGGGAAAATCAGCTGTAAAACAAAATATTATTTTAAATCAAGCTATGCGAGGAATTGGTATTCTTGATTTATCTTTAGAAATGACAGCTGAAGAAGAACTAGATAGAATAATATCAATGGATTCTGGAATACCTTTATACGATATTTTAAATATTAGAGATTGGGTAAAAATCAAAGATAGAAAGTTTGTTACTCAGTATCCTGAAAAATTAAGATTAATTAAAGAGACTGCTCAAAAATTGGATAATTTAGACTTATATATTGAAGATGGTATGATGTCTTTAAGCGAAGCTAGAGCTACTATGATACGCTATAAAGAGCTATATGATGTTGAAATTGTATATGTTGATTTAGTAGATAGAATTAAAGAAGTCTATAGAGCTTCTAGTAACAAAGCCCAAAAAATAACAAGTGTAGTCGGCTCCTTTGCTGAAATAGCTAGTAATTATAATATGCACGTATGTTGTTTAGTACAGCAAAGAAGAAGGAATAAGAAGAAAGAGAAGCCTTCTTTAGAAGGGTTAAAGGGTAGTGGAAGTTATGAAGAATTTGCTGATTTAATTCTGGGTGTATATCGAGAGTTTGTAGATGATGATGAATTATTAGAAGATGATGTAATTGATATATATTTAAGGAAGCAAAGAATGGGCAAGACGGGCAAATATACTTTAAGCTGGGAAAGTGAAACTTTAAAGATATTAGAACAGGATGGTATTTATGAGTAATTTTAAATTAGAAATAAATAATGCGTATACATATGTTTTAGAAGGGGATACTAGCCTTATTAAAAAACAATGTCAGCTAAAATCTCAAAGAATTTATAAATGGTCATTCTTATTAAAGCATAGAGCTGCTGATAAATGGCATATAAATAACTATAATTTAGATGAGTATAGAGCATTGTATGGAAAATGTAAAAAACATGATAAGCAGTATGCTATCCCTATGAAAAAATATATGAAAAATAAAAATAATATTGTCAATGTTCCTGTTTTTAAAGAAGATTGGATTAGTTTTTATGATGAAGATGAAGATAAGTTTCCTACTGGTTGGGTATTTTCTAAAGTTATAAAGCCTTTACAAGATAATTCGTATACTTTTAATATTATCGATAATAGAACTGAACTAGAAACAAGTGATACATTTCAAGAAATACCATTACCTTATGAATTAAGATATTATCAAAAAGAAGCTATTAATTTAGCTATTGATAATAATAGATTTATTTGTCATTTAGCTACAGGCGGCGGTAAAACATTAATAGGTATGGGGATTATTAAAGAAACAGGAGCTAGCTCTTTATTTATAGTACCCTCTTTATCTTTATTAAATCAAACTTATAGAAATTTTGTTGAAGTTTTTGGTAAAAAATATATAGGAAAAATAGGAGATGGTCATGAAAAAATAAAAAAAGTTACAATTTCAACAGTACAAAGTTTGTGGAGTAAGCGTACAAAAGACAATATCCAAGATTTATTGTCTAATGTTGGTGTTATGATACTAGATGAAGCCCACCATGTAAATACTTCTAAACAAAATACTAATACTTGGTTTCAGATAGCAATGCAATGTGATGCTAAAACTCGTATAGGATTGACAGCAACACCGGGAAAAGATAATGATAAGTCTTTTGAGATGTTAAAAGCTGCTACTGGTAAAATTGCAATTTCTAAATCAATAAAGCAATTAATTGAAGAAGGATTTTTATGTCCTGCTGATATTTTTATGATTCCAATTAAACAAAAACAATATAGTCACTGGAAAACTGCTGTAAAACAGGGTATTCACTTAAATGAAAAAAGAAATCGAGTTATTGCAAAATATGCACAATCTTGTGCGGATAGGGGTGAAAATGTAGTAATTACTGTTAATAGAATTAAAACACAGGCTACCGAATTGATAGAGCTGCTGCCTGATGCTTACACTGCTTTTGGAGACACTCCCTCAGAAGCTCGAAAACAAATATTTA
The DNA here is from genome assembly GCA_021736965.1 of Halanaerobiales bacterium. Classification (GTDB taxonomy): domain Bacteria; phylum Bacillota; class Halanaerobiia; order Halanaerobiales; family M55B127; genus M55B127. Next base: position 19,974 of record JAIPEV010000001.1, read on the forward strand.
AAGAGTTAGAAGATACTAGGGGTAATATTCTTATTAGTTCTGTAATTGGAGAGGGTTGGGACTGTCCCAGTGCTTCTGTATTAATTCTTGCAGAAGGAGGAAAGGGCGGAGTAAATGCTAGAAATAAAATACAAAAAATAGGGAGAGTTTTAAGAAAAGAAAAAGACAAAGATAAGGCACTTATAATTGACTTCTTTGATAAAGATGGGAAAACTTTAGAAAAACATTCACGATTTAGGTATAAACATTATAAAGAAAAGAATGCTTTTAATATTTATAGAGCTAAGCCAAGTGTGTAAATCATACCCATATATTGTGGATAAGGACAAAAAATAGAAATATTTACACAAATTAATTTAAGAAATAGCTTGACTTTTTCATTTAAATTTATTATATTATGGTGTAATTTGAAAAATGAGAAAAACTCATAGTAGAAATAAATGCAGATTTTGGAGGCAAATTTGAGTATTTTTAAGGACAAACATACAAAATTTTTTGGCAAGCCAATTACTATAAAATGGTATAAGCGTATTTGGTGGAAAATAAAGGCACCTTTTGAAACTATGTGGTGGACACGGTTTGGATATTATACAGTATTGCATTGGTACCAAAGAGCGAAATATATCTATTCCTATCGGGATGTGTTTAGTATTGTTGATTGGTTTAGGGATACTTTGCCGGAAATGTTATCCGATTTAGAAAACTGCTATATGTATAAACACGGTATTTACAAATTTAATTTAGAAAACAATAATTTAACAGACAACGAATATTTAAGTATGAAATTTAGTTTAACAGAAAGAATTATTAGCGGTATTGAAGCACATAAAAAATGGGAATGTTTGGAGTATACAGATACTAAAGAAGAAAAAATTATGCGTTATAAATACGAAGATGCTATGGATTTATTTACAAAATATTTAGGTATATTTTGGGATTAATAAAAAGGAGATTATAATGAGTAAAAAAATTAATTTTGGTAGAAATGTTAGTGATACTACAAGAAAAGGCAAATTAACCAGCATAAAAGAAAAATTAGTAGAAAGTAGTAATTCTTTAAATGATTTACTTTCAGATAAACGATATAAGCCTATTTCTACAAAGGAAAGATTAAAATTAAAAGAATGGAAGAATGAATTAGGTGCTATTTATTTGCAAATAAATAGTTTTGAATTTTCAGAAAAAAAATATCCTAATTCAGTAAGAAATACTGTACTTCTTGTACAAAAAGTTTTTGGAGAAGATGCTACAAATTTTAAATTTTATGATTATAGTATTAGATTTGATTTAGATAATAGAAGATATAGAGTATCCACTAGAGGAAGCTTAATGGTAGAAGAAGTCTTAAATGGAGTTTTAGCAGGCAATCATAATGCTCGATTAGTTGAACAATTACTTCAACAACAAAAAGATTAGGAGGTTATAATGGCTCACGTTTCATTACATTTTAAAAAAGAAGAACAATATTTACATTTGTTACTAAAAGCAATTGCTTTCTATTATAAAAAAAGAGGAAATAAAGAAAAAGGCAATATTAGTTCATTTATTAAAAAACAAATAAGTATGCCTTTAAAAAGAGAGTATCAAGAGATTAAGAAAAAATCTGGAGTTGATGTTATTAAGCTCTATGAAGAGTATGAACAGAAAAAACAAGGTTTAGAAAGAAACATTAAAAGTAAAACAAGGTATCCAACAGGATATGATATGATTCAAAGTAAATTAGAAGAATTTGATGACGAATAAAAAAAGGGAGTAATATGCAACCACTTTCATTAAAGTATCGGCCTCAAAATTTCAATGATTTTGTAGGAAATGAAGCTAATGCTAAAATTATTAAAAAAGCTATTCAAAAAAATAAGCTATCTGTTAGTTTATTATTTTCTGGCAGGAGAGGTACAGGAAAAACTAGTTTAGCTAGAGTAGTAGCTAAATCATTAAATTGTCCTAATCAGAAGGATGGAGAGCCTTGCAATGAGTGTCAAACATGCAAAGCTATTGATAGAAGTTCTTTTATTGATGTCGTTGAAATTGACGGGGCTAGTAAATCTAAAGTAAAGCATATGCGACAGCTAAGCAAAGAAACTATTTTTGCTCCTTCTACAGGCAAAACTAAAATTTATATTATTGATGAATGTCATAATATAAATAAAAAAGCTTGGAATGCTTTACTAAAGCCTATTGAGGAAGCTAAAGATAATATTAGATTTATATTTTGTACAACAGAACACCACAGTGTTCCGGGAACAATAAAAAGTAGATTAAACTTGTATAGATTTAAAGAAATCTCAAAACAAAATATTTACAAAAGATTAAAGTATATCAGTAAGCAAGAAGACTTTAATATTAATGATGATTCTTTAAAAGTCATTGCTTCTAAATCTAGAAATTCTATGAGAGATGCTATTAATTTATTAGAACAATATATGGTAGCTGAAGGAAATTCTGATTTACAAAAACAACTCCTAAGAGAGATTAGCAGTAAAGAAATTAAACAGTTACTAGTATCTATTATGAAAGGTAAGGTCAATAAAGCAATAAAGCTAATTAAAGGTGTTCATACCCCTATTGATGAAATTATTAACGAAATAATTGATTTTATTACAATTAACGATAATGGTTTTAAGTTCATTTCTAAATTTGATAATAAACTAATAATAGCTTTCTTGGATTTACTTTTGGATTTTAAATCAGAATTAAATTACATAGATAACGTTATGGTAGATTTGCAAGCTCGTTTACTTCAATTTAAATTACAATATGTAAAAAGTATTTCTCTTAACTTTAAACAAGCTATTAATAAACTTAAAAATAAACTTAATCCAGATACTGTTTATAATCAAGATGATTTTTATGTATTTGTACGAAACGGAGAAAGGCTTTATATTGTAAAAGATGAAAAATCTGTTTTAAAAGGAAAATATTTATTATTTCCTTCCGATGTTATTAAAGTGCTTAAAGGAAAGTCCTTAAAAGGCCTAATTAAATATAAAACTAAAAGAGGTTAATAATGAAATTTACTGTAGATAAAGATGTATTTCAATCTAATATTCGATTTTTAAATAAAATTACTAAGAATTTTGATTTTAATAATATTGCTGATAGTTTGCTATTTAAATTAAAAGATGATAAATTAATTATTCAAGCTATGAATGATTTATCAGCAGCTAAGACAACTATTCCTATGAATAAAGAATTTTTAAATACTGAATTTCTTGTAGATGCTAATAAATTTTATAAAGTTATTAGATTTGCATCACAAGATACTTTAATGTTTGAATTGGATGCTGAAGATACTCAAAAAGGAGAAGGCCATTTAATATTTAGAGGAAAGTCTACTGTTAAATTTCCTTTAAAACCTTTATTTCAATATCCTACTTATAATAAAGAAAATCTTTATTATACTCCTGTCGATAAAGAATTTATAGAAGATTTGGATATTGCTAAGGAGTTTATTCATAAAAAAGCAACTAATTATTTATCTGGGATTAATATTAATTCTAATACAATTATATCTTCAAATAAGATTGTTGTTATGTTGATTAAACATAAGTATAATTTTGATAAATACCATTTTGATAGTCTGACAATACCTAGTGATACTACTAGTATTATTAAAGCTTTGGATGATCCAGAAATTAGTTTTAGTTCTTCTTTTTATGTTAAAGGTAAAATAAAAGACTGTAAAGTAGAAACCTATCATAATGTTATTAATGATGATTATCCTGCTGATTTGATTTTACAGAAAACACATAAATGGGGCAATGAAAAGGATAAACATAAAGTTGTTTTTCGTCTCGATGATTTAAAAGTAATTAATAAAAAAATTAATTCTGTTAATAGTAAAGATGATATGCCTGTAAAATTAGAAGTTAAAGAAGGCAAAATAACTTTTAAATATAGAGAAAATAAATTTACTTTTCAACAAACTATAGAAGCTGAAACAGAAACTCCCTTAGTAACTAAAATGAGATGTGCTCGTATTGATAATCTTGTATCTCTAGCTAGTTTTTATGGACAGAATAAAATTTCATTATTTTTTAAAAAAGAAGATACTTCAGAACATTTTATATTTAAAGACAAATTTTTGTATGTTGCTGAATTGCAAGAGTTAACTATAAAAGAATAGGAGAAAAATATGATAAAACTTACAGGACAAATCGGGAGAGAAGAATTTAATAAACGATTAAAGAGTGCTAGACCAAAAGTATTAAAATCTTTAGCTGAGGACTTTACTAAAGTTTTAAGAATACCTGTGAACAAAGACCAAAAAAATAAAAATTTAAGAAAAACTTTAGAAGGTTTATATTTTAGAGATAGAAGTTTACTAAATGAAGATTCAATTGATAAAGATAAGGTAAATGGTAAAGATTACTTTGATGTTAGATGCCTTATTAATTGCCCGTTCACAACTAAAAATTCATTTTATGATACTTATATGGCAATGATATATCCTTTTGAATTAAATAAAAATATTAAAAGAAGTGATATTTATAAAAGAGTAGAAGAATATAAAAAATATCATGATCAAAAATTCAGTAAAAAAGAAATTTACCGTATAATACAATGGGCGGGTCAACATAAAGTTGGCAAAAAATCTATTGTAGAAACTACAAAGCCAACTATGAAATTCAGAAAAATAAAAGAATGGGATAATTTTGAGGCTAAATTGTGATAGATAGAGTTCCTAAAATCATTAAAGTAAAGGATAAGCCTTATCAGCTTATTCATAAAAAAAGATTTTCTTTATGGAAGGATGATAAGGCTATTGATTTTTTAAAAAAGAAATATAATGCTAATATTGTTTTAAGAAAAAAGGGGTATATTTACTTATTAAGAAAAATTGAAAATGCTAAATATAAAACAATAAAGGAAAACAATGGATAAATGTCAAAAATGTTCTCTAGGTAATAAAGAAAAAAGATTTGACTATTATTATAATGAAAACTCTAAATATTTAATACTATCAGATTTTCCTGAAACTATTGAGATAAGATCGGGTATTCCAAAGATTTTACAAGGACAATCTTCTTATCTTTTTAAAAAAATGATAAAAAAGGCAAACTTACAAATAAAAGACTTTAGCTATGCAACATTAACTCAATGCTATCCCACTACAAAAAATATAACAGATACAAATACTAAAGAATCTATTAATACTTGCGTACAAGCAAACTTATATAGATTTATTAAAAAAGTAAATCCTGAAATTATCTTTATTACTAAAGATGTTTGTGCTACATACTTTTTTAATCTTAGTTCTCTTAATTCGCTAGGAAACAGCCTGAAGTACTGGGAGGGCTTTAAAGTATTAGCTTTAGAGTTACCCTCTACTACTAGAAGAAAGAAATATTCTCGTATTAATAGCGTTGCTAATTTAAAATATGCTAAATCTTTAATAGAAGAAGATAATTCATTAAATCATTTAGATTTAAATACTGTATCTAATACTAAAGAATTTTATAAATCTTTAGAAAAAATAAAAAATGGAAATGCTTTTAATAGGTATGGGGTAGATGTCGAAACCACAGGCTTAAATCCTTATAAAGGCGATAAAATATTTGGAATTAGTTTTGCTTTCTCAGATACAGAAGCTTATTATTTTCCTATTAGACGCCACTCTATTTTAGGCAATGGATATGAATTGTACTGGCCAAAAAAAGAAATGGAAAAGCTTAGAAAATTTGTAGAAGATAGAAATAATAAATTTTCATTTCATTTTTCTAATTTTGATGTTGAATTTATCCATATTGATTTAGGTTGGGATATAAAAGTTACAAATGATAGCTTAAATTTAGCGTATACTCTTAATGAAAATAGAAAAAAATCATTGGAATACCTTACTAATAGATTTTTCTCTGATTTAGTTGGATTTAAAGAAAAATCTAAAAAAGAAATTAAACAAACAAAAGATTTTGATAAAATTCCATTAAATATTTTAGCAGAAAGATGTAATATTGACAGTATTGCTTGTTTTAGATTAACTAATAAATTTGTACGAGAGTTATTTAATAATAATCAAGAATTGCTTAAATACTATAATAAGTTTAGAAAGCCTTTATTAAATATTCTTATTAATCTTCAAGAAAATGGATTTAAAATTGATTTAAATAGGCTAGAAGAGCTTGATAAAAAATATTCTAGTAAGTTAAATAGATTAAAAACTAAAATGTGGAAAGCTGCTAACTGTAGATTTAATCCTAAATCTAATCCAGAATTAAGAGATGTTCTATACAATAAGATTAATTTAACTCCTCCAAAAGGTTTTATAACCGAAAAAACAAAAAAACCTCAATTAAATAAAGCAGCTTTTAAAGAGCTCAAAAAAGAATATGGATTGCTTTTAATAGATTATATTTTAGATTACAAAGAATTGCATAAATTAAAATCAACTTATATAGATGGATTTAGAAAAGTTGTAGTGAACACTAGGATTCATAGTAAATTTAAATCTGCCGTTGCTAAAACAGGAAGGCTAGCTTCTAGTAATCCTAATGCTCAAAATATAGCAGGAAACAAAGACATTAAGGGCTTAATAATAGCAGAGGAAGGGTATAATATTATCGAAATGGATTATAAGCAAGCAGAGGCCAGATTATTCGCTTACTTATCTGGTAGTGACAAATTGGCAGAAGCTTGTTATTCTTCTGATGTGTACCAAAAAATAGCTGCTTTAAGTACTGGAGTAGATTTTGAAGAAGTAACACAAGAAGTCCGAGATCATTATAAAATGGTTGTTTTAGCTTTACTATATGGTATGGGAGATGCCTCATTAGCAAAGATTATTAATAAAACAAAAAGACAGGCAGAATCTTTAAGAAATCAATTTTTTGATATGTTTCCTGCTGTTGTAAATTGGAAACAAAAAATATATAAAGAGCTAAAAGAGAATGGATATGTTACTAGCATATACGGCAGAAGAAGAAGAATACCTACTATATACAGCAATAAAGAAGAAGATAGAGCTGAAGCTAAACGCCAAGCTGTTAATTTTAAAGTTCAATCTCCTACTTTTGACTATGTTGGAGTAGGATTACAAAGAACTTATAAAAACATTCAACCTTTTGATGCAAAGATTATACTTACTGTCCATGATAGTATTTTAGTTGAAGTCAAAAAAGAACAAACAGAAGATATACTTCCAATAATGAAAAAATCAATGATAGACCCTGTACCTCCAATTGACAAAGATGCTCATATGGGAGTAGATGCTGAAGTGGGGAAAAGGTGGGGATTTTTTGAAACAGTAGAAATATAAAAAAATAGCTTGACTTTTTCATTTAGTTGTTTTAACTTATTAATGCTATTTAAAATTAAAAGAAGAATAAAATGAGATTATTTGACACGATTAACTTCAAGTGTGATAATTGTGGACAACCCTTAGAAATACAGACTAAAGCTGGTGTTTATTCTTTAAATACTTATTCTATTCCTCAACTAGCTTCAAAGCCAATTAAATATAAGTTATCCATGTTAGATGATATATGTGGGGAAAAAGTACACTGTTCCGCATGTGGTTATACTAATCAAATTAATATAATATCTTCACCGTCAATAAAAATTAATAGTTAGAAGGAGTAATATGAAAAATGTAATTTATAACAGAGAAAATCAAAATGTACCAATTAAAACATGGACAAATGATATTGAACAGGGTGCTTTAGAACAGGCTTTAAATATGTCTAGATTACCCTTTGTATTTAAACATATAGCATTAATGCCAGATGTTCATAGAGGATATGGAGTTCCTATTGGTGGAGTGATGGCTACAAAAGATGTCATAATTCCTAATGCGGTAGGTGTAGATATTGGTTGTGGAATGATTGCACAACAAACTAATTTAAAAGAAATTACAGAAGATACATTAAAGAAAATACTCGGTTTAATTAGACAGAATATACCAACAGGATTCAGTCGCCATAAAGAAACACAAGATGAAAGCCATATGCCTAAAGTATTGGAGGATAAACATCTTCCAGTAATAGAAAAGGAATATGAAAGTGCTTTATATCAAATAGGTACATTGGGGGGCGGAAATCATTTTATTGAATTTCAGAAAGATGAAAATGACAATATATGGATAATGATACATTCTGGTAGTAGAAATTTAGGATACAAAGTTGCTAAATACTATAATGAGAAAGCAATTGAATTAAATGAAATGTGGTATTCACAAGTACCAAAAAAATATGAATTAGCATTTTTACCACCAGATACAGATGAATATAGAGATTATATTAACGAAATGAAATATGCTTTAAAATTTGCATTATGTAATAGAAGATTAATGTTATTTAGAGTTATGGATATTATGAAAAATTGTGTTAGAAAATATGATAATAATAATTTTTCGTTTGTAAATGATTATATTAATATTCACCATAACTATGCTTCAATTGAAAATCATTTTGGAAAGAATGTATGGATACATAGAAAAGGAGCCACATTAGCCAGAGAAGGTACTATTGGTATTATTCCTGGAAGTCAAGGCACCAGTTCTTATATAGTTGAGGGGAAAAGCAATAAACAAAGTTTTACCTCTTGTAGTCATGGTGCTGGTAGATTAATGAGTAGGACTAAAGCAAAAAATGATTTAGATTTATACGTAGAAAAAGGTAAATTAGAAGACAAAGGAATTCTTCATTCTATTAGAGGAAAAAAGGATTTAGATGAAGCTAGTGGTGCTTATAAAAATATAGATATTGTAATGGAAAACCAAAAGGATTTAGTTGATATCATTCATAAATTAGAACCAATAGCAGTAATAAAGGGGTAGAATAAAAAGGAGTAAATAATGAATAATCAAGAATACGTAGATATAGAATTTGAAACAGGAATGGTAGGTATTAGTGGTTCTGATAAAATATCTAAATTGTTAGATATAGAAGTAGTAACTTATGATTATCTTATAGATGAGTATATTCCAAATCAGGGTAAAAAAGATATGAATATGTTTATATCTTTAGGATTTAGCCCATATAATTATATACTCTGGAAATTATATAATGAAGGTCATATGAAAGAAAAATTGATAAAGCCATTCAAAGAAAAAATTAAAGAAGAATTTAACATAGAAATATAAGGAGAAAATGTTATGAAAACAAAATCTATTTATTTTGTAGGCCAACAGTATGAATTTGACTGTTATAAAAAAAGATGGTTAAGAGAAGATAAATATTTAGAACAACAAAAATTACATAATCTATTTAAGGAGGCAAATTAATGAGAAAACAATTTTTTGATAAAGGTGATAGAGTTTGGGATGTTTTTAAAGGGAGGACAGGAACAATTACTCAAGTTATAGAAGAAGATTACATGAATGAACCTTATTATGAAATTGACTATGATGTTTGGAATAAAAGAAGTTCGTTGGATAGTAAAGTACCTCAACATCTTCTTAGATTTTTGGAGGATAATGATGAGTAAACTTGAACATACCATTGATAAAATATTTTATTTTATATTATATCGAGTTATTTGTCCTCGTAAAAACTGGAAAATAAGTCAAATATTTAAAATAACTATAAGGTATACTAGAGTTAAACGAATTATAAAAAATGGAGAATATTATGTTTAAAACATTTAAAAAATTAATTAAAAGATACGAAAATATTACCAGAGAAGAAATTGCTAGAAAAGTAGATAATTATTCTGATGAAAAAGGCAATTTAGAATGGTATATACTAAAAAGAGATTTAACTGGATTTGGTGATGCTGCAGACTGTATATTATGTAAAGAGGTAAAAAAACAATGTGGACATTGTGCATGGATGAAATTAACCGAATCTAAATGTTTTGAAAAAGAAAATGGAAAAACATTTAACCAAATTGATGATGCTGAGACTATAGAAAGCCTTTATCAAGCTTATAAAGATAGAGCAAAATATATGAGAAAGGTGTTAGAGAAATATGCGAATAATCAATTACCAAAAATAGGTAAATGTCCCTCTTGCGGTTCTAAATTAGTAATATTAGAAGAATATATTAGTGCAAACTATTCAACCATTAACGAGGAAAGAAACTGGGAATATCAAGTTCACTGTCAAAAATGCAAAGCACGTGGGCCAGTTAAAGAAGGAAAAGAAAATGCAATTAACGCATGGAATGCTCTTCTTAGAAAAGGTATCGGCCAAGATGGAACAGGTAATACTGCTTTAGTGGG
>JAIPEV010000095.1 GCA_021736965.1 Halanaerobiales bacterium
ATGTAGCTATAAAAGGTCTTAGACCACCATGTAATGAAATACCATTTGCTATTGCACCCATTGCATGTTCACGAACCCCAAATCTAAAATTTCTGCCATCATAACTATCCTTTTGAAATTCACTGTATTTATCTAAGTAAGTTTTATTGGAAGGAGCTAAATCAGCAGATCCTCCAACAAGATAATCAATCTGGTCAACTGCTTTTTTTAAAACTGTACCTGATGCCTTTCTGGTTGCTATAGGAGAATCAATCTTAATTTTTTTAATAATTTGATCAATATTTGAATCTATTTCTAAGTTAAATGATTCTTGAAGTGTATTATGAAGTTCTGGAAATTCATTCTTCCATTCATTAAATAAAAAATCCCACTCTTTTTTCTTTTTAGATAGTATTTTCTTTCGTTCATCAAAAAAAGTTTTTACTCTATCAGATACATAAAACTTTTTATCTTTAGGTAGATTAAAAAATTCTTTTAACCCTTTAATTTCATCTTCACCTAAGGGTGCACCATGAGCATCACTTGTATCCTGTTTTGTGGGAGATCCATAAGCTATGTGAGTATTTGCAACAATTAAGGTTGGCTTTTCTTTTTCAGATTTAGCTTTAATTATTGCCTTCCTTAGTTGGTTAATATCATGTCCATTTAGATCATCAATAACCTGCCAGTTATATGCTTTAAATCTATCAGGTACTGACTCTGTAAAAGTTATATCTGTTGAACCTTCTATTGATATATTGTTATTATCATAGATGGCAATCAATTTGTTTAATCCAAGGTGTCCAGCAAGTGAAGCAGCCTCTGAACTAATTCCCTCCATCATACATCCATCACCCATAATTGTATAAGTATAATGATCAAATATCTGATATTTGTCTTTGTTATATTTAGATGCCAAATATCTCTCTGTTATTGCCATACCTATTGCATTAGCAAAACCTTGACCTAATGGGCCAGTAGTTGTTTCTACTCCAATTGTATCACCATATTCGGGGTGACCAGGTGTTTTTGAATTCAGTTGTCGAAACCTTTTTAGCTCTTCTAAAGAAAGTCCATAACCACTTAAATGTAATAAAGAGTAAAGTAACATCGAACCATGTCCTGCTGATAAAACAAAGCGATCCCTATCAAGCCAATCAGGAGCTGTAGGATCATGTTTTAATACTTCTCCATATAATAATGAACCTATTTCAGCACATCCTACCGGCATACCGGGATGGCCAGAGTTTGCTTTTTCAACTGCATCTACAGAAAGTCCTCTTACAATATTTGCAACTTCTTTTAACACAATAAAACCTCCTAAAATTATTTATATAGTCAATTTAAAATTCATAACTTTTACCATTAACAGGTAGTTTTAAATTATCCAATATTCTTTCTAATAAAACTCCTTCTCTTTCAGGAAAATCATACCCGTGAGTGGTTCTTACTGCCATTGAAATAAACTGAACTGCTCTATCGATTGCCATCGGTAAACTATCTCCGGTTAGTAGACTTCCAACCATTATACTGGTAAATAAATCACCGGTACCTGGAAAGTTAGCTGGTATATAATCACAGTTAACCTTCCAAAAACGTCCATCTTTTTTATGGTAAGCTAAAACAGAAGTTTTTTGGTTCGTTTTAAAACCAGGGACACTTGTAATTACAACCATTTCAGGGCCGAATGAAGATAGTTCTTCTAACCATTTTTTAGCCTGTTTATCACTATCTATATTTTTATTAACCTTATCTAATAAAAACTTTGCTTCTGTAATATTTGGAGTAATGAGATCAGCTTTTCTTATTAGCTTTTTCATACTTTCAATCATTTTTTGATCAAATGTATCGTATGTATTCCCATTATCTCCTAATACAGGATCAATAATTATATATTGATCCTTATATTTAAATCTTTTTACAAAATCTGATACGATATCAATTTGGTCTATAGAACCTAAAAAACCACTGTATATAGCATCAAATTTAATATTTAAGCTCTCCCAATGATCTATATATTCAGGTAACTGTTCGGTTAAATCAATAAACTTGTAGTTATTAAAGCCACCAGTATGTGTAGATAATATTGCTGTAGGTAAAGGACAGGGTTGAATACCCATTGTAGACAGTACCTCTATTACTGTAGTCAATGACCCCCTACCATACCCGGATAAATCATGAATAGCTGCTACTTTGGGAACTGGGTTTTCCATTATACCATCCTTCCTTTATTCAACTGTACTTCCACTTTTTATTTTTTCATCTTCAAAGTCTTTTGGTCTTGTATATGACATAATCCTACAGTTTCTTTCAACTTGAACATTATCAGGAATTACAGCTCTTTTAGCAATAATATTTAATCCATTGAATAATAGATCCGGTTTCTTTTTATTTGGAGTAAGATCATCACCAACACCTATTAGACAATTTTTACCTATTTTTACTTCTTTATCTATTATACATTGATCAATAGTTGTGTTTTTTCCAATAACAACATCATTAAAAATAATAGAGTCTCTGATAACAACATTATCTTCAATATATACCCCAGGTGAAATTACAGAATTTACAACTTCTCCATTAATAATTGCACCATTTGACAAAAGGCTGTTATTTACTTTGCTGTTTGGACCAAACTTAACAGGAGGTTTTTCAACACTTTTAGTATGAATCTTCCAGTCATCATCATACATATTAAGCTCAGGTAAAGGTCTAGTTAAAGAAAGATTGGTTTCCCAGTATGATTTTAAGGTACCAACATCTTTCCAATATCCTTCATATTCATATAGATAAACTTCATTATTTTCAATCATAGGAGGTATTACGTGATGACCAAAATCTGACTTTTCTGCACTACAGTACCTTTCAAGAGCTCTAATTATTACATCTTTCGAAAATACATAAATACCCATAGATGCCAAATTACTGGGCGGATCATCAGGTTTTTCTAAAAAGTCTGTGATTCTACCAGTCTTATCAGTATCTAAAATACCATATCTACTAGCATCTTCTATTGGTACTCTTTGAGCTGCAATAGTAAGGTCCGCATTTCTATCAATGTGATCTTCAACCATCTTATCATAGTTCATCTTGTATAGATGATCACCAGATAATATCAAAATATACTCTGCATTCATTCCTCTCAGATAACTCATATTTTGATAAATAGCATGAGCTGTACCCTTATACCATCCACCTTTTTTTCCAGTATAAGGCTGTAAGATAGTAATTCCTCCATATTTACGATCCAAATCCCATGGTTTACCTATACCAATATGATCATTTAATGATAGGGGAAGATATTGAGTCAATACCCCAACATTAAATATTCCTGAGTTGACACAATTACTTAAAACAAAATCTATTAATCTATATTTGCCTGCAAATGGGACACTTGGTTTAGCTCGATGTTCAGATAAAATATCTAATCTACTTCCTCTACCTCCAGCTAGTATTAAGGCAAGTGTTTTCAAATTTATCCCTCCTGATGATATTTAAAATACTAAGATATTTATCTCCATGTAATTTTATAATTTCAACAACAAAACAGTAATTCCTCTATTAATTAATGCTTAATATATTACAAAAAAGTTAATCATTTTATTAAAATTTTTAAATTTTTAAATAACTTTATTGATTTTATTAATTTTTTTCTTGACTTTTATTATTTTTTTAATTATAATATTAATAGAATTAATCAAAAGGAGTAAATTAATGAAAAAAAACAATTTAAAGTTATTAAAAAACAAAGATTTTATTTTACTGTTTTTAGGTGGATTTGTTTCTAGAATTGGTAATGGAATACATAATATTGCACTAATTTGGTTTGTCTTAGATTTGACAAAAAGTGGTTCTGCTACAGGATTTATCTTATTACTCTCTACTTTACCAACAGTTATTGTTGGTCCTTTTAGTGGTCTTATTGCTGATAAGTTAAATCGTAAAAATTTGATAGTATACATGGATATTATTAGAGGTGTAGTAGTAATCTGGCTAGCTTATGTAGTTTATATTGGAACAGCAAATCTTTTTCATATAAGTATTGCAACTATATTAATTGCATTAGCTACCTCTTTTTTCAATCCAGCTGTAACTGCCTCTTTTCCAAATATTGTTCAAGATGAACTACTACAGAAAGCAAACTCTTTAAATCATTTTAGTATGAACTTCACCCAGATCATCGGTGCAGCTATTGGTGGTTTGTTAATTGCACAATTTGGGATTGCAGCAGTTTTTTTAATTAATGGAGTTTCCTATCTTATATCTGCTTTTTCAGAACTGTTTTTAAAAATCCCTGATGTTAAAATTGAAGAAGAAAATATAGATAAACCAACCTTTTTAAATGAAATTAAATTTGGTTTTAGTTATTTATGGTCTAAAAAAGAAATTGTAGCTCTTTTTACGGTAGCAATCGTATTGAACTTTCTATTAACTGGTCTTATGGTTTTAGGAATTCCATATATCTTTAAAGAAATTTTAACAGTAAACAGCAAACTTTTCGGTTATGCACAATCAATATTACCTGCTGGTGCTGTTTTAGGTTCATTAATTTTAAGTCAGATACCTGAATTTAAAGAGTATTCTAAGGTTTTATTTTATTCATTAAATATACAGAGTTTATCTATTATATTTTTAGGAGTATTAATTTTGCCCTTCCTGCTAATTAGGTTAGAAGTCATGAGCATATACTATCTACTGATAGTATTATTATTTATTGCAGGCGTCTTTAATGCTATTATTAATGTTCCAATCACAGTACTTCTTCAAAGAATGATTCCAGATAATCTAAGAGGCAGAATTAACGGACTTCTATCAACAATGTCAATGGGTTTAGTACCAGTATCTCTAGCAATTACTGGTCTATTAATAGACTTAGTACCTGTATATTCTCTCTTTATGGTTGGAGGAGGATTGTCATTGGCATTATCATTATTTATAATAAGAATTCCAGCAATAAGCAAGTTAAATCATACTAATCAAAAAGAAAGTCATATAAACTCTTCTCAAGAAGTTGCTGATTTAATGAATTAATAATTTAATAAATATAATATTCATATATGAAGTTTTATTTTATTATTTTTTTTTGAGGCATATTTATAGTTAAGATCCCTGTGGAGACCATTACTAATGAAAAAATCGCATTAATTGTTACAGTCTCTCCTATAATAAAAAAGGCTGATAAGAACACACCGCTGACAGGGGCAATGAACTTATAGATAGTAATATAACCAACCTTATTATACTTAATGAGTGTATACCATATTCCAAATGCAGTTGCTGAAATAAAAGCAAGGTAAACTAAAAGAATAATACTTTTAGTACTAAATTGTAAAATATTATAATCTGTTCCTAACAAAGATATAAAAAATAGTAATAAGGAACCAAATAACATTTGATAGGCAGTAATAATCATAATACTTATCTTTTTAGATAAAAATTTAGCATAGATTATAGCTATGGTACTCATTACACCCGATAAGATTATAAAACCTTCTCCATAAAAATTAAAAGAAAAATTAATATCTGCCTTGTTTAAATTAACAACTACAACTCCTAAAATACCTAATATTAATCCCATTATCTTCAATTTATTGAGTTTGTCATCTTTATATATAAAGTGTGATGTTATTACTGTAAAAAATATCCCTGAAGTTACTAAAATCGATGCTTTAACACCGGTAGTATTTGCTAAACCATTATAAAAAAATATATATTGGACAAAGGTTTGAATGAAACCCAAAAAAAATAAATGTTTTAAATCATTTTTATCTAACTTCAACTTTTTTATTCCTGATTTAAATATAATAAAAATAAGTAACATAACTGCTGCTAACAAAAACCTATAAGAAGCAAAAAGCATCTTGACAAATGGACCTGCTTTATCAATATCTAAAAGTTTATAACTTACCTTTAAAGAAGGAAAAGCACTACCCCACAATAAACAGGCAATGACTGCAAAAACAATGACTAATATTTTATTTGTAAATAGATTATTATCACTTTTCTTCATTATATTTCCTCGATTCCTATATTATTTTTACCCTGATTAGACATGATTGCATTAAATATTCCATATAAAATTAAAAACCCACCAACAATTGTAGCAGTAGTCAATTTTTCATTTATTATTACTAAAGCCAATATAGTTGTCATTATAGGTTCACCTAAAATTGCCAATGAAACAATCGTAGCAGGAACATATCTGATCGACAAATTCAAAACAGAATGACCGATTAATGTTGGTCCTAAAGCTAATAGTAAGAAATAAATATAGTTGATATTATTATACCCTGTTAAAGAATGACCAGAAATTAAAACAAAGATTAATAAAAAGAATGAGCAGTAAGTATAGACAATATATATATATGGAATATATTGAATGTTTTTTCTAAAACTACGACCTAAAAATAGGTAACAGGCTGCTAATAATGCTGCCAATACTGCCAACATATCTCCATAAAATCTGGATAGTATTATATAAAAATCAGAAAAACTTATAATTATACTCCCCAGCAAAGCAAATACTACACCTACAAATGCACCTTTTCTAAGATCCTGTTTCGCAAATAGGTATTCTAATAATAAAGTAAACAGGGGTTGGATAGCAATAAATATCACTGCATTTGCCACATTTGTTAGCTGAATTGCAGAAATCCAAGCATAAAAATGTAAAGCCAGCAAAAATCCAACAAGGGCTGGCCTAAAATCTAAAAGATATTTAAGAGAATCACTGTATTTAATAAAAAATATTGGAGTAAGA
>JAIPEV010000096.1 GCA_021736965.1 Halanaerobiales bacterium
TGATTTAATAGATTACCTGAAAGAATCAGACTTTTTTACAGCACCGGCAAGTGCTAATCATCACTTAAATTGCAAAGGAGGACTTGCATTACACAGTTGGCATGTATATGAAAATTACTGTAGATTGCATAAAAGATATCAGATTATTACACCAGGACCGTTTCCCTTTAAAAGTGTAGTTATTGAATCTTTACTACATGATGTTTGTAAAATAGATAGGTATAAAATTGATGATGAACCAGCAAGTAAAAAGCAATTAAATTATTTAGAAAGTTTAATTAGGAAAAATATTACCAGTATTACCAAGAGAGGATTGGAAAATAAATTATGTAATTGGTTTAACTTTGATGTTGGTAGACTAAATAAAAACTTTATAGAAAAATCTTATTGTTCATCTTTGATAGACTGGCTTAAAAATAGGCCAGATGAAGATCCACCTGAAAAAGAAGAAAACTGGACTTACAAAGATGATAACTTGCCTTTAGGTCATGGTGAAAAATCAGTATCTATTATTCAGGATTTTATCGAGTTGAAAGACAGAGAAAAACTAGCAATTCGTTATCATATGGGTGCATGGGAAGATGGAGTATTGAATGGTGGAAAAAATAGGGGTTTTAACAGGGCCAGAGAGTTATATCCGGATGTTCAGTTGTTACAAATGGCTGATTATGAAGCGACATTTTATGAAAGTTATCTTTAAATCAAAAGGAGGAAATCATGGATAACTTAAAACAAGAAATTATTGATTTATCATGTAATATAAAGTCAAAGCAGAATAGGAAAGTTATTTTAAATAAAAGAAATATTAAATCATTAAAACAGGCAGAAAGATCGGGGTATTATAAAGCTGAAAATAATTTTAAATTGGGTTCTTTGAAAGAAAAGTTTGATAGAAAATTGGAGGAATATGTAATTGAAGAATATTATACCAGGAATGAAAATAGGGCAGATAATTTTAAAGGGTGATTAAATGCAGTATAATAATTTTTTAAAAAACAAAAAACAAAAAATAAATTCTGTGGGGTTTAAAATCGACAGAAAAGATATACACAAAAAATTATTTGAATTTCAAAAAGATATAGTACAATGGTGTATTCGCAAAGGGAGAGCTGCAATTTTTGCAGATACAGGTTTAGGAAAAACATTTATGCAATTAGAATGGGCAAAACATATATATGAGAAAATAGGAGGTGATATCCTCATACTTGCACCGCTTGCTGTTGCAGAACAAACGGTTAGAGAAGGTAAAAAAATTAACGTAGAAGTCAATAATTGTAAACAAGCAGAAGATGTTACCAATGGTATTAATATAACCAATTATGAGAAATTACACAAATTTAATCCAGATAATTTTATGGCTGTTGTTCTTGATGAAAGCAGCATATTAAAATCTTATACATCAAAAACGAGAAATAAAATAATTAATTCATTTGTAGAAACTGAATATAAACTTGCTTGTACAGCGACACCGGCACCGAACGATTTTAAAGAATTAGGGAATCACTCAGAGTTTTTGGGTGTAATGGACCGTGGAGAAATGTTAGGAATGTATTTTGTACATGATGGTAGCAGAACAAGTCAATGGAGATTAAAGGGGCATGCAGAAGATGAATACTGGAAATGGGTATCAAACTGGGCTGTCATGTTAAATAAACCTTCTGATTTAGGTTATAAAGACGGTAAGTTTAATTTGCCACCTTTGAAAAAACATAGTATTGTTTTGGAACCAAAAGAAAAACCAGAAGAGACTTTATTCCCGGTTGCTGCTGAAAGTTTGATGGAAAGAAGGCGGGCCAGACGTAAGACAATACCTGAAAGAACAGATAAAGCAGCAGAACTTGTTAATGAATCAGATAATACCTGGATAGTATGGTGTAATTTAAATGATGAAAGTAGTGAATTAGCAAATAAAATATCAGATGCAGTAGAAATACAGGGAACTCATTCGCAGGAATATAAAGAACAAAAAATGCACGAATTTACACAGGGTAAAATCAGAGTATTAGTCACCAAACCTTCAATAGCAGGTTTTGGAATGAACTGGCAACATTGTAACAAGGTTGCTTTTGTGGGTTTGTCAGATAGTTATGAAAGATATTATCAGGCAATCAGAAGATGTTGGAGATTTGGTCAGAACAAACCAGTTGATGTATATATAATTACTTCAAAATTAGAGGGCAATGTATTAAGAAATATTGAGCACAAGGAGGCACAGGCAGAAGAAATGGCTAAAAGAATGATAGAACATACAAAAGAATTAACTATAGATAACTTAAGAGGAACACATAAAGAAACCATGGAATATAAAACAGATCATTCTTTCGATAAAGATTGGGACTTCTATTTAGGAGATAGTGTAGAAATTATTAAAGATTTTGAAGATGAGAGCATTGATTATACAATATTTAGTCCACCTTTTGAGAACTTATATACTTACACAAATTCTGAAAGAGATATGGGTAATTGTAAAGATGGTGAGAAATTTAGGCAACATTTTAAATTTTTAGTAGAAGAATTATATAGAGTGACAAAGCCGGGCAGGTTGTTATCATTTCACTGCATGAATTTACCTACTACAAAAGCCTTCGATGGTGTAATAGGTATTAAAGATTTTAGGGGTACATTAATAGATTTATTCAAAGAAAAAGGTTGGATATTTCATTCAGAAGTTTGTATATGGAAGGACCCAGTTGTCGCTATGCAAAGAACGAAAGCATTAGGATTGCTATACAGGCAATTGAAGAAAGATAGTTCTATGAGTAGACAGGGTATACCAGATTATTTAGTAACAATGCGGAAACCAGGAGATAATCCAGAACCGATAGGACATAAACCAGATGATTTTCCTTTAGATGAATGGAGAAATATAGCTAGTCCGGTCTGGACTGATATAGACCAATCAAATACATTGCAATATCGTTCAGCAAGGGCGGAAAAAGACGAAAAGCATATTTGTCCTTTGCAACTTGATGTAATAGAAAGAGGGTTGAGATTGTGGTCGAATAAAGGTGATACTATTTTAGATCCTTTTGCAGGAATAGCTAGTACCGGTTATCAGTCTTTAAAAATGGATAGAAAATTTACAGGAATAGAACTTAAAGAAAGTTATTATGAGCAAGGAAAAAATAATTTAAGAATGGCAAACAAAGAAAAAGATAGAATGAAATTATTTGAGGTGTAATTATATGACCAGAATATCAAAAGAACACGCTAAACAATTAGGCATAACTGACAATAGCAATAAATCAAAAAATAATAACAAAGCCAATAGAGGTATGGACTTAGAAGAAATGGTAATAAGAGCATGCGAATATTACAGGAATCAGGATAAAGCATTAATTTTTAAAGTTCCGACACCAATCCATGTAGTTAAATGTGACTATGAAACAGGCAAAATTACATTAGCATTTTTTGAAAAAAAATCCACTGTTGATTTTATAGGTGAATATCAGGGCAAACATATAACATTTGATACCAAACAAACAAGTATTGAAACCAGATTTGATTTATCACTTGTTAAGGACCACCAATATGAATATTTGAAGATAAACTATAAAGACGGTGGAATATCATTTTTGATAGTTAGTTTTACCATATTAGGGAACATATATCTGTTACCTTTTGAATTGCTTGATAAATACTGGATTAACAAAGATAAAGGTGGCAGAAAAAGTATTCCTATTGATGAATTTGATAATGAGATAGAACCAGATAGATTGGTGAGGGTTGGTTTTTTGAATAATGTAGATAAATATTTAGAGGGGGTTAATTATGAAAACAACAACGGAAGGTAAAATCAAATGGAAATTGCATACCAGTTTAAGTGGTGAAAAAGAACATTCACTATTATACCGTAGTGAATATAAAGGACAAGGCATACAAATGGAAATTCATACTTCAAAGCATAAAACTACTGGTAAGTTTTTAAATGAAAAGAAGTATTACTTTATTGATGATGATGAAAGACAGTTTGAAGATAAGGAAGAATTTATCAAGGCGTTAAAGGAGGCTGTCGATTGATTTTATTCAAACAAGAACATGTTAATCCAATATTAAGAGGCAGGAAAACACAAACTAGAAGGACCGGCAAGAAAAGATGGAATATAGGTGCTATTCATCAGGCAAGAACTAACATGCCCTGGCAGGGAGATGAAGGACATTTTGCTGATATAAAAATACTTGATGTGAGGAAAGAAAAATTGAAGGATTTATCAGTTCAAGATTTATGTGCAGAAGGTTATGATACCTATGATCAGTTTTGGGATATATGGAAAGAGATCAATGGTGAATTAAATCTTGAAGAAGAAATAAATGTAGTGGAATTTGAAGTGGTAAAAAACTTGAAGGAGAGATAAAAATTACTGATTTAAAAGTATATTGTACCAAAGATTTTTATAATAGATATATGTTAACCGGGTATTTGATAGCTTGTAGTCCAGGTACAAGAAATGGTTTGCTTTTAGAAAATAGGAAGAAAAATAAGGATTTAGATGTCAGGTTATCATTGAATAGAAAGAAACATGATATAAGAAAAATTAATGCTATTGGCAAAGAAAATATTCCAGTTGAGGGTAACTGGTATGAGGTAGTAAAAAATTAATCAGGTGGAAAAATAAAGTGGCTAAAGTAGAAGTCAAAAGACACGATAGATCTTATCAGCAAATAAAACAAGGTGATATATTTAGAATTATGCCTGCTGATAATGTTCTTAGAATGGTTAGAGATTTAAAAGGTTGTCTTATAGCTATTTCTATGATTAGTGGTAATAGAGAATGGAAAATGTATTTTGATGAATGGACTGTTAATGAATTTATTGACTGGATAAAAGAAAAATATTCGGGTATTGATAAAGTTTATTATTATTCTAATGATGATGTAAAAATTGTTATTAAACATCAATAAGGAAGTGAAATAAATTGAGTGCTATTAATCATCAAAAACAAGAACTTGATAATAGATTTAATGAAATAAAAAGTAGGATTGATTATGCATTGTCAGTTATGAATTCACCAAAGCCGGAAATCAAACAGGCAGAAAAAGATGTTTTAATCGAAACCTATCAGTATTTGAATTATTTACAGGAATCTATTTTACGGTATATGGCTTTTAATGAGGATGATTAATTAATAAATAATTATGAGATAAACAAGGAGGTATTTAATTGAAATTTCCATTAGTATTAAGAAGTACTTATAAAAAATTACAAAATGATTATCAAGAATTAGAACAAATAGCGGATGAATTAGAAAAAGAAAATTATAATTTAGAACATAAAATATATATTTTAAAGAAAAAACATAATCAAGAAATAAATGAAATCACTAAACAGGTTAATCAGGTAATAGGTAAATTAGTTAACCTGGAAAGAATAAAATCAAGTGAATATCATAATAAAAGATATAAATTTAGCATCGAAGCACCATGTAGAATATATGATATATTTGATAGAACAAATAAAAGTTTACTCACCAATATATTATCAAGAAAAGTCAGAGGAGCAATTAAAAAAGCACATAAAGAAAAGGGGGATATAACTTATGGAAGGCGTTAAATTTGATACAGAAAAATTAAGAAAAGGTTTACCGGTAAGATGGAATGATAATAGATTCGGATTGATTGCTAATGTAACAGAGAATAGTATAACTATACTAGCAGCTGTAAATGGTGGGATGGAATTTAGAGAAGTAAGTTATCATATATCAGAAATTAATTATCTTCAATTACTGGGGGAATGGGAAATTAACAATATAGATGAAAAAGAAAGATTAAGACAAGCAGTTAATGAATTTGCTAAATCAATGAAAAAAAGATTATATAAAATAGCAGATAGAGGATGGAAAGGTTGGGGTGATGAAGAAAATAAAGATATTTTAGCGAACAAATTACACCATAATTGTATAAAAGCATTAAAAGAATACGATAAAAATGGATTGAATTTTACAGCAAAAAAAGAATTTATTGATATTGCAAATTTAGCAATGTTTTTATCAAGATTTTGTAAGGTTGATGATAATGACTAAACCTAGTTTTGAATCCAATTTAAAAATAGGTAGTAATAAATTTGAGATAAAACTTAAAGGGCCAATAGCTGAAAATACTGAATTAATCATAGATTGTGCTGAATTGCAGGGAAAATTCAAAACAAAAGTTAGGGGGATGTTGATTGAAAAACGAAGACAGAAAGATAATAGCGGTTGATTTTGATGATACTATTGTTAAAGATGAATATCCAGATATAGGAGAAATAAATGAAGAAGTTTTTTGGTTGTTAAACTGGGAAGTAGAAAAATATAATGCTTATATAATTCTTTGGACATGCAGGTGTGGTAAAGAGTTACAACAGGCAGTAGAATTCTGTAAAGCAAATGATATACCAATAGATGCAGTCAACCAAAATGCCCCCTGGATAGTAGAAAAATGGCCACTTGAAGGTAGGAAAATATTTGCTCATCAATATATAGATGATCGCAACGCAGGAGTGGTTTAATCATGAATAAAACTTATATAATTAACATTTATGGCAAAGCTGAACACGGCAAGGATACATTAGCAGTTTTATTACTTTCAGAATTGGTCATGCTGGGTTATACAGGACAAATAGTATGGTTTGCTACTGATTTAAAAAGGATGGCTAAAAAGCAGGGTTGGAACGGCAAAAAAGATAAAAAGGATAGGACTTTTTTGC
>JAIPEV010000097.1 GCA_021736965.1 Halanaerobiales bacterium
ATTATACCATATTATAAAACTGATAATTAATTTATTTCAATACTACAGTAGCTCCAGCTTCTTCAAGAGCTTCTTTCATCTTTTCAGCTTCTTCTTTACTTAAACCTTCTTTAACATTTTGAGGTGCGTCATCAACAACAGCCTTAGCTTCTTTTAGGCCTAAACCTGTTAGTTCTCTTACTGATTTAATTACTTGTATTTTTTTACTACCAATATTTTCTAAGAATACATCAAATTCAGTTTGTTCTTCATCCTCTGCTCCACCTTGAGCTGCTCCGCCTGCTACTGCAACCGGTGCTGCAGCACTAACACCAAACTTATCTTCTAACTCTTCTACCAGTTCCGCTAATTCTAAAACAGACATTTTTTCAATAGCTTCAATAATTTCTTCCTTATTCATTATATGTTCCTCCTTATTAATTTTTATTCTTTTTGATCTTTAATTTGACTTAAAACATTAACTAAATTTCTCGTATTACCACTTAGTACATTTACAAAACCAGTGATGGGAGCTTTCATACTTGCAAATGCTTTAGCAAGAAGTTCTTCTCTAGATGGAATCTTTGCTAATGATTCAACCTTTTTTTTACTGATAATTTCGCCGTTTAAAAATCCACCTTTTATTTCTAAAACATCATGAGCTTCAGCAAATTCATTTAATATTTTGGCTGGTGATACAACATCTTCAATACCAAAAGCAATTGCTGTAGGTCCACTTAAAAATTCATTAATCTCAGTGAGATCAGAATTATTTGCTGCTATTTTAGCTAAAGTATTTTTTACAACTTTGTAATCAACATCGGCTTCTCTTAACTTAGCTCTCAGTTCTGTCATTTCAGAAACTTTTAAACCAATATAATCAGTAATAACTAAAGACTTAGATTCTTTAAGTTTTTCTTGTAATTCTTTTACAGCTGCTTCTTTATCTGGTCTAGCCATCTAAAATAAGTCACCTCCCTGTGTCACCCATCCATATTTATCAATTATTAATTAAAATAAAAAACCTGCCACAGATAGGCAGGAAATCTTTATATAAACAGTAAATAAAACTGTTTAAAACAATTTATCACCTCGGCGGGAATATTTAAGCCTTAGCTGGCTCCCACTATCTATGGTTGGAGATTATTTAATTATTAACAAAATCAATCATAACATATATATTTAATAAATGTCAACTGTTTTTATCTACCAATTGCCTTTAATGCAGCATTAGGATCTATCCTTACCCCTGGTCCCATTGTAGATGAGACAGTTATAGATTTAAAATATTTACCTTTGGCTGCTGCAGGTCTTTCTGACATTAATACATCCATTAGCTTTTTAAAGTTATCTACTAATGCCATATGTTCAAATGATACTTTACCAATAGGTAAATGCATATTACCTTCACTATCAACTCTATATTCAAGCTTACCAGCTTTAAACTCTTCAATTGATTCAGCTAAATCAAAGGTTACAGTCCCTGCTTTTGGATTAGGCATTAAACCCTTTGGACCTAATATTCTACCTAATTTTCCAACTACACTCATCATATCAGGAGTAGCAATTGCTAAATCAAAGTCTAACCATCCGCCTTCGATTTTTTCAGCTAATTCTTCTTGTCCAACTTCATCTGCTCCTGCTTCTTCAGCTTCACGGGCTTTTTCACCTTTGGCAAAAACAACTATTTTTACTTCCTGTCCCGTGCCATGGGGTAAAACTAAAGTACCTCTGATGTTTTGATCAGCATGTTTAGGATTTACACCTAATTTTGCTGTGAATTCAATTGTCTCATCAAAGTTCGCACTGGCTAAGTTTTTTGCTAATTCAAGTGCTTTCTGTGGTTCATAAAGTTCATTTCTATCTACTTTCGTTAAAGCTTCTTTATACCTTTTACTGTGTTTTGACATAAAATCTCCTCCTTTGTGGTATTAACGGTATTACCTCCCACTAATTAAAACTTTACTCAACTAAAATGCCCATACTACGAGCAGTACCCTCGATCATACTCATTGCAGCTTCTATACTGCCTGCATTTAAATCTTCCATCTTTGTTTCCGCGATCTCTTTTACATCTGCTTTGCTAACTGTTGCAACCTTTTCAACATTTGGTTCACCAGAAGCAGTTTCTATACCTGCTGCTTGTTTTAGTAAGATAGAAGCAGGTGGTGTTTTTGTAATAAAGTCAAAACTTCTATCAGCATATACAGTAATTTCTACCGGAATAATTGTACCCTGTTTATCAGAAGTTTTTGCATTAAAAGCCTTACAGAAATCCATAATATTAACACCATGTTGTCCTAAAGCAGGTCCTACTGGTGGGGCTGGATTAGCTTGTCCACCTGGAATTTGAAGTTTTATATTTCCTATAACTTTTTTTGCCATAACAGTTTGCCTCCTTTCGTCTTTAAATATCTATTACTCAGGTTCAACTTGAGTAAATTCAAGTTCAACTGGAGTCTCTCTACCAAACATCGATACCATAACTTTTACCTTTTGCTGTTGAGGATGTATTTCTTGTACAATTCCAATAAATTCTTCAAAAGGTCCATCAGTAACCATTACCTTATCTCCAACTTCAAAGTCAATACTTATCTCTTTATCTTTAAGGCCCATTCCTGAAAGTATATGATCTATTTCTGCTTTTTCTAAAGGCAGTGGTCTAGTACCACTACTTACAAAGCCTGTTACACCTGGAGTATTTCTTACTACATACCAGGTTTCATCGTTCATTTCCATTTGAACAATAATATATCCAGGAAAGATTTTTTTATCTACTATTTTTTTCTTTCCCTTTCTCTTACGGATCTTTTCCTCAGTAGGGACTAAGATCTCTTTGATCTTTTCACCGATACCTATACTTTCTATTCTTTTTTCTAAATTGGCCTTAACTTTTTTTTCGTGGCCTGAATAGGTATGTACGACATACCATTGAGTTTTATCTTCCATATTTTAAGGATTCTATATAATAAGAATCCCCACCTCCTTAATTACATAATAAATGGAGAAATAATGTTTGTTAAAATCAAATCAATAACACCAATAAAAGTAATTAATACAACTACAGTAATTAAAACTACTACTGTATAAGATTGTAAGTCTTTTCTGCTGGGCCAGTTTACCTTTCTGAGTTCCAGTCTAACTTTTTTTAAGAACTTACCTATTTTCCCTAAGAAACCTAATTTGGCCATGTAAATCACTTCCTTAATTTGAATTTATTTTTAAAATAACTATCTATTTTGTCTCCCGATGTAATGTATGTTCTTTACAATGCTTACAGTATTTTTTCATCTCAAGCCTACCACGCATTTTTTGTTTGTTCTTTGTGGTGGTATAATTTCTATTTTTACATTCTGTACACTCTAATTTAATTTTTTCGCGCATGGTGCCACCCCCTCAGTTGACCAATATTAAATCTATATCTATATATAATTAGGTTATTTTTAGATATTTACAGCCTTAATCACTTTATCATATCTATTAATAAAAGTCAACAAGTTTTAAAAAGCATGTGCACTCAGCACATGCTTTAATACATGGTGTTTATTTAACTTAAATTAACTACTCAACTATTTCAGTTACAACACCAGAAGCAACAGTATGTCCACCTTCACGAATCGCAAATCTTAATCCTTCTTCCATTGCAATTGGAGTGATTAACTGCCCGAACATCTCTATGTTATCTCCAGGCATTACCATCTCTACTCCTTCTGGAAGATGTATGGTTCCTGTTACATCTGTTGTCCTAAAGTAAAACTGTGGTCTGTATCCATCAAAAAATGGAGTGTGACGTCCTCCCTCATCTTTGGATAGTACATATACCTCTGACTTGAACTTTGTATGAGGGGTTATACTGCCTGGCTCTGCTAATACCTGACCCCTCTCTATATCTTCTCTCTTTACTCCTCTAAGTAAGGCTCCTATATTATCTCCAGCTACTGCCTCATCTAGTAACTTCCTAAACATCTCTACTCCTGTTACTACTGTAGTCTCGGTCTCTTTGATCCCTACTATTTCTACCTCATCTTGGGGATGTAAGGTCCCTCTGTCTACCCTACCTGTTGCCACTGTTCCACGTCCCTTTATTGAAAATATATCTTCTACCGGCATCAAAAATGGTAAGTCACTATCTCTTTCTGGCTCCGGTATATATTTATCTACTTCGTGCATTAACTCTACTATCTTTTTACCCCAGGGCCCTTCTGGATCTGCATTCTCTAATGCCTTTAATGCTGAGCCTACTATTACTGGAACATCGTCTCCTGGAAAATCGTACTCATTTAATAAGTCTCTTACTTCCATCTCTACTAATTCTATTAACTCTTCATCATCTACCATATCTGCTTTGTTTAAAAATACCACTATACTTGGAACTCCTACCTGACGAGCTAATAATATATGCTCTCTTGTCTGGGGCATAGGGCCATCTGCTGCTGATACTACCAAGATCGCTCCATCCATCTGAGCTGCTCCTGTAATCATATTCTTTACATAGTCAGCGTGACCTGGACAGTCTACATGAGCATAGTGCCTTTTTTCTGTCTCATACTCAACATGAGAGGTCGCTATTGTTATTCCTCTCTCCTTTTCTTCTGGTGCATTGTCGATTGAGTCAAAGTCTCTAACCTCTGCACCACCATAGTTGTGTAGTACAGATGTGATTGCTGCTGTTAATGTTGTCTTACCATGATCAACATGTCCTATCGTTCCAATATTAAGATGTGGTTTTGTTCTTTCAAATTTCTGCTTAGCCATTATATTCATCTCCTTTGTTAAAATTCTTGCTTAATAATTATATCTTTTTAATATTCATATAAATTATATGTCATGTTTTTTTAGAAATTCCTCTAACTTTCTTTTTACCCTTTGTAAAGCATTATCAACTGATTTAACGTGTTTATCTAAAGTATCAGCAATATTTTGATATGATTTACCATTAAGATATTCCTGTAACACATTAAATTCCAAAGTACTTAACATTTCACTAATCTGGTTTTCAATTAGATCATAAGTCTCTTTACTGACAAATAGTTCTTCAGGATTGTTAAGTTTAGTACCCTTTAAAATATCAAGTAAAGTTCGATCAGATTCCTCATCATAAATCGGTTTATTTAAAGAAACATAGGAATTTAATGGTTGGTGTTTTTGTCGTGTTGCTGCCTTTATTGCAGTTATGATTTGTCTGGTAATACACAGTTCTGCAAAAGCCCTAAAAGAAGCCAGGCGGTCAATCTTGTAATCTCTAACTGCTTTATATAAACCAATCATGCCTTCCTGTACAATATCTTCTCTACCTGCTCCAACAAGGAAATATGACCTTGATTTAGCCAATACAAAATTTTTGTACCTTTTAATTAGTACCTCTTCAGCCCTTGAATCACCTTCATGAATTATCTCAATTAATTCATCATCACTTAGCTGGCTATAGTCTTGAAATTCAACTTCTTGGGCATTTGTGCTCAACCAGAATCCCCCCTTATTTTATACATTAATATTATACTGTTTTAGTCTTTTATAGTCAAGGATTATATTTAATTACGTTGTTTAATAATTTCAAATAAAATTATACCAGATGCTACTGATACATTTAAAGAACTAAATTGATTTTTCATTGGTATTTTAACTAAGAAGTCACATTTTTCTTTAGTTAACCTACTTATTCCACTACCCTCATGACCAACAACTAAAGCTACTGGAATATTATAATCCTGCTCATAATAAGTTTTATTTCCGTTTAAAACTGCTCCTATAATCCAATAATAGTGCTCTTTTAATATATCAATAGTCCTATTAATATTTACTACCTCAATTAAACTGATATGCTCAACAGCTCCTGCGGAAACCTTTTCAACAGTTGCTGTTAGTGATGAAGCCCTATCTTTTGGATATATAATGGCATCTACACCAGCTGCATAAGCTGTTCTTATAATAGCACCGAAGTTATGAGGATCTTGAATATGATCAAGAATTACAATCAAAGGAAATTTCTTTTTTTCTTTAAGTTCTTCTATCTTTTTGTATAAATCAACTTTTTTAAGGTCAGAGCTTAGTGCTATAACACCCTGATGGTTTTCAGTTTCTGCTTTTTTATCTATAACATACTTAGATAGTAGTTTAATTTCAATTCCCTTTTTTTTAGCTAAACTTATAATTTTTTTAACTTTATTTCCTTTCAAACCTTTTTGAATCATTATTTGATCAATCTCTTTATCTTTTTGTAAAAGTTCTATAATAGGATTTTTACCTTCAACATTTCTCATATTTACTTACCTTTCTTTTTTATCTTGTCGATTTTTCCACAAGATAAGTCACCTTCTGGACATTCATTATCTGTTTCACAAGGTGGCCCTGAATTTTCAAAAATTACTGGTGCAACTTCTTTTACCTGATTAAGCATCTGTCTTGCTATACTTCTAATCTCCCATTGTGCCCTATTACATGTTCTTAATCTTATAAAATGCTGTAGTGAACGAGCATTATAAGAAATGACCAGGTTAGTTTTAATAGTAGGAAGAATAAATCTGGCATCTTCATTAGGAATACCAAGTTCGATAAGTTTAAGATAACTTTCTTCTAACTCTTCCATCTTTTC
>JAIPEV010000098.1 GCA_021736965.1 Halanaerobiales bacterium
ATAATTTCATTTTCACTATATACATTATCTTTATTGCCTTTAAAGATCTCAGTAAATAAATCATATATTCCAGCTTTATCTTTTGGTGCTGTGATCAAGTCTATAGAATCTTTACCTTTTATTTCATCTTTCTTATAACCTGTTAATTCTTCAATATGATCATTAACAGATGTGGTTATTAAATCTTTATTTGTTGTCATAATAATTGCCTGAGCAGTATTGATTAAAGCTTTATTAAATTTCTTTTCAGCCTGCCAGCGTTCCTTTATCTCCTTTTTTTCAGAAATATCATGAATAATTGAATACAGTATTCTTTTCTCATTTACTATGATAGGACCGCTATATACTTCTACTTCCTTTATTTCTCCAGTCGATATTAGATGTTTGAATTTAAAATATCTTTTACTATTTGTATCTGCTTTTTTTATCTCTATTTTAACTTCTTTTTCGGTAAGAGTATTAATCTCTTGAATTTTCATACTGATTAATTTGTCATAGCTATAACCATAGAAATTTACAGCTGCTTGATTAGCATCTTCTATTTTTCCATTATTAGGATTTATCAATAACATAATAGAACTATTATTTTTAAATAAACTAAAATATCTTCTATTAATTTCCTTTAACTTTTTTTCCTTTTTTATTCTTTCTGTTATATCATTAACTGCTACAATCCTTAGCTTTCTGTCTTTTATCATTGAGACACTAATAGAAACATCCCTAATCCCTCTATCCTTACTTTTAATTTTTGTTGTATATTTATTTGGGATATCTTTTGTTGATTCTCTGTGTTTGAAAAAACTTTCAATTCTATCTAATTCACTTTTTATAATAAACTCTTGAAAGTACTTTTTATTAACAACTTCCTCTTTTTTGTATCCACTAATTTCCTCTATTTTTTTATTTCCTTCTATGATAAGCCCATCCTGGTTTAATAAAATAATTGCAAAATTGGTATTATTAAAAACAGCTTCATACTTATCTTCAAGAAAATTTATCCCCACAAAATTTTTGATAATACTTAATATATAACTTAAATATATAATATCAGGTTTTTCTAATTTATTAACTTTATTTTGATTTGATAACCCAATTATTCCAGTTAATTTTTCATTTTTATCAAAGATAGGAAAGAACAATACTGATTTAACGAAAAATTGATCAGCAATATCTATAAAATAATTATAATTATCTAAATTTTTATCTAGATTGTTAATATCAGAAATGTATACAAATTTATTTCTTTTCAAAATTTCTATTAAGAAACTGAATTTACTTAATTTAAGATTTTTTATTTGCTCAGCATTAGATTTTATATTTTCTTTTGTAAATTCATAATTTTCCTGTATACTATTAATATTAGTACTAAAAGATAATATAAAAGCCCTGTCGTAATCTAATTCTATAGCTAAGTTTTTTAGTAATTGTTGATATCGTATATGTTTATTTTCTATTATTTCATTTAATGAGCTAATGATTTTTTTTATATCTTTTCTCATACTCGAATATTTTTTATCAAATGTATTTATTTCATATTCTTCTATATCATATATAATTTTTTTTAACCCTTTTGATAATTTTATTTTTTCCATGTTTGTAACTCCTTAGTCTAAAAAACTATAAACTTAAAGATGATTTTTAAATCCTAATTATTTATATCTTACTACATTTTATTAATAAATACAAATGATGATCAAATTACGAAAAGTCCAAAATTTACTTAAAAGTACGAATTATTCATTTTTTACCTTCTAAATCAACCATTATCAATTATATAATCAAAATATCATAGAAATTTGGAATAATAATTATTTTTAAACCTTTTGAAAAAACAACAGTTGAAGGAATTTTTTTTTGTTTAAATTGATCATTAAGATTAAATCAATTCAAGGTAAGTGATAAATCAAAAACTCTTTGTACTGCTAATGTTAAAAGTTCATTAAGATAACATAAAACAGTTATTAGAAAGCCTGAATGAAATCATCAAAACCTATTTAAGTACAAGTTAAGGTTAGATATAGGTAACCAAACAGGATAAGTAAAAATAATCTTATATTAAAAATCCACTTATTAAATAATATTCTTATATTGATTTATATAATTTCTTATTTTGAAATTAATCAACCTTATTTATAGTTTCTTAAAACTATTTTTCACAGTTTAATCAAATATAAAATTTTAATTAACAATTCCTTTGATATATTTTGTTTTGGGTATAGAGATTACATTTTGGGGTTTACCTTTTTGAACGATCTCACCGTCTTTTAATATAATTAATTCATCTGCAAGAGTTAAAGCATCGTGTTTATCATGAGATACTATAATAGTTGTAATGTTTATTTTTGATATAATATTATTTAGTTTTTTTCTTATATTGTGCTTTAAATTTGTATCCAAATTACTAAAAGGTTCATCTAATAATAGGATCTTTGGCTCTATTACGATTGCTCTCGCCAATGCTGTCCTTTGCTGTTGTCCTCCGCTTAATTGATGTGGATATTTATCTTTAAATTCTTGTAGCTCAACTAATTTCAAAATTTTAGTGATTTTATTTTTTCTTATATCTTTTGATAAATCATTTATTCCAAAATTAATGTTTTCATATACTGTCATATGTGGAAAGAGAGCATAATCTTGAAATACCATTCCAACTTTTCTATTTTCTGGGGGAATAAAAGTGTTTCCTCCATTCATTATTTGTTGATCTATAAATATTTTACCACTACTGGGCTTTTCTAATCCTGCAATTAATCTTAAAATTGTACTTTTACCACTACCACTTTCTCCTAATATACTTAAGGTTTTTCGGTTTTTCATTGATAAAGTAAAATTGTTAAGAATATATTTTTTTTTCTTATTGTAATAAAAATCTAAATTCTTCAGTTCTAAAAACATATTTATCTTTTTCCTTTCTTTTTATAAGAAGTTAGTGTATATATTAAAATCACACTAACTATTATTAATATTAAAGATAATACCGCTGATTCATGAATCATTTCATCATTTGCATATTCAAAAGCACGTGTGGCTAATGTATTAAAATTAAAAGGTCTTAATATCAAAGTTAAAGGCAATTCTTTTAATATTTCAATACTTACTAATAAAAAGCCACTAATCAAAGATGGTTTTAACATCGGTAAATCAACTTTAAAAAAGGTCTCTGTAATTGACTTACCAAGAGTTCGAGATGCTTCAAAGTAATTTGAACCTACTTTCTGAAAACCAGATTCAACAGAATTAAATCCAATAGCCAAAAACCTTATAAAATATGCAAATATTAACATAAATATAGATGTACTTAAAATTAATCCGATATCATAATTGGTTACCATATTAATTGAGGAATCAAGTTTTAGGAAAAACATCATAACTCCGATAGCAATAACTGCTCCAGGAATTGAATAACCCATTATTGCAATCCTTGCATAATTTTTTGTCAAAATATCTTTATTAACTCTTACAGTATTAGCTATTATGACAGCAGCTATAATAACTAAAATTGATCCAATAAAGCTTACCCCAATAGAATTAAATAATATACTTATTATATTTAGTTTTGTAATATTACCATAACTTATTATACTCCAGTGAATTAGTTGTGCTACTGGAACTAAAAATCCTATTAAGAAAATAGCAGCTGGAAAGAAAAACATTGCCCAACTCTTTTTCCCCTTTAACTTATATGGTTTTAAGGGCTTGACACTTCTACTACTATGATTATACTTTTTATCTCCCCTTGAAATCCTTTCTATAACTAAAATTATAAATACTAATATCATTAAAGAGGCTGATAGCTTAATAGCTGAGTTTGTATCACCTAAGGCAAACCAGGTTTGAAATATTGAAGTACTAAAAGTTGAAATTCCAAAATATTTTACAACCCCATAATCATTTAATACTTCTAACACAACTAATGTTGCTCCTCCAACATAAGCCCCGCGGCTTAAAGGCAGCATTACCTTTAAAAATATTTCAAAAGATCCTTTTCCCAACGTTTTTGATACTTCAATAATAGAAGCAGACTGTTTTTTGAAAAATGCATTAGTAATTAAATAAACATAAGGGTATAAAAATATAGTGTAAATAAATATTGCTCCAGGCAAATTCATTATGTTTAATAAAGATGGATCTATGATAATAGATAAGTTATTTCTAAAAAAGGTCTGTATTACTCCAGTATAATTTAATAAACCAACATAGGTATAACTTCCTATATAAGGAGGTATCGCCATAGGTAATATTAAAGCCCATTTAAAAAAATTACTGAATTTAAAATCATAAGCATTAACTATCCAGGCTAAGCTAACTCCAATTATTATACTAAATAATCCAGTAAAAAATGTTAAAATAAATGAATTAAAAACATAATCTTTTAATAAATATGTCTTTATATGTACCCAATTATCACTTGCCTGTTCAAACAAACCTAAAAATATGAAAACACTTGGTAATATTATAAAAATTATAATTATTAAACTGATCACAGACCATTTGTTATTAAATCCGATTTTATTTAACATATATTTTACTCCTTAAAAGGTTATAGAACAGCCTATTTTAAAGCTATTCTATATTAATACTTATTTCCAACCAACTTGATTAAAGATCATATAAGCTTCTTTATTATTCTCTCCAAGACTAGATAAATTTATATCTTGGGTTTTAAACTCACCCCAAGATTTTAATAACTCAGATGGTTTTACTTCATTATTAACTGGATATTCAAAATTTGCTTTAGCAAACATCTCTTGAGCTTTCTTGGATGTCAGATATTCTATCAATCTAACTGCATTCTCTTTGTTTTTAGCATGTCTTGTTAATCCTATACCACTAACATTTATATGAGTCTTTTTAGGAAAAAATATTTCAAGTTGTTTAGCAACCTTAACTTCTTCTTGATTTGTAGAATTTAACATTTTACCTAGATAATATGTGTTCATTATAGCAATATCTCCCTGGCCTGCAACAACTGCAGTCGCTTGGTCTCTGTCATTTCCTTGTGGTTTTCTTGCCATGTTTTTAACTATTCCTTCCGCCCAATTTACAGCCCAGTCTCTACCATATAGTTCAATAAACGATGCTAAAAGAGACTGATTATATATATTAGAGGAAGATCTTACTAATATTTTACCATTCCATTTTTCATCTATAAGATCTTCATAAGAAGATAAATCAGCTTCATTTACACGATTTTTGGCATATACAACTACTCTACCTCTAATGGTTAATCCGAACCAATAATTTTCTTCATCTCTTAAATTTTTAGGTATATTATTAAATAATACTTTACTTTTTACAGGTTGTAACAAACCCATAGTTTTGGCTCTATGTAAACGTCCTGCATCTGCAGTAATTAAAAGATCAGCTGAAGTATCTTTTCCTTCTCTAGCTATCTTTTCTATTAATTCATCTGAACCTCCTTTCAATACATTGACCATTATACCAGTATCCTCTTCAAATTCCTGAAGTAATAATTCATCAGTATCATAATGTCTATTAGTATATAAATTTACTTCTCCCTCTGCACCTGCAACAGTAGTGAAGATAATGATTAATAAAAATATAAAAATTAGATTTGCTTTATACAATTTATTCATGTTACCACTCCTTTTGATATTGATTATCATTTACAAAACTAATTATAATTAATCTTATCAAGTTTGTCAAGTATTATGACTCTCTAAATTATTTTATTGTAATTTCTTGTTTTAAAAAAATTTTGTCTAAATAAGATTGAATTTAACATCCCTTACAACAATACAAAAAGGTATTACCCTCCTTGTTATTGAATAATTATATTTATAGAGACAATAAACTAAATAAATTAATTATGAATGAAACTTAAAAGAACCTTATTTGATTTTTCATTCATTATAAGAAACGAAAGGAATATTTTATATGAATTTTAATATAAAACAATTTTTAATATCAATATCATTTCTATTAGATTTTATTGAACTTGACATATTAGATAAAATTACAAATCACGGTAAAAGAGTGGCTTATATTGCAACTAAAATTGGTGAGTATTATAATTTAAGTGATAAAGAGCTTTTTATACTTATGGGGTTTTCGATTTTACATGATATTGGAGGAGTGGAAAATAAAGAAAAAGTAAGCAAATTGGAATTAGAAAAAATTAAAGATCACTGTATTATAGGTGAAAACAGTATTAATAAATTTCCTATATTTAGTAATTATAAAAATATAATTTTATATCATCATGAAAATTATGATGGGAGTGGTTTTTTTGGTAAGTCAAAAGAAGAGATACCTCTCTTCTCTCAGATAATTTCATTAGCTGATTTCTTTGAAATAAACTACAAACAAAATATTGAAATTTCAGAAATTATAGATAAAGTAATTCAACACAAAAATATAAAATTTTCTTCAGAAATAATAGATATTATAATTTCTATAACTAAACAGAAAGCTTTTTGGTTAAATTTACAAAACGAATTTATATTACAAGCAATTATTAATGAAACACCAAATTATTATCAAAAATATTCCTATGAAGAACTAGAAAATTTAACAG
>JAIPEV010000099.1 GCA_021736965.1 Halanaerobiales bacterium
AAATTTCAATGATTGTAACATTTGTATTTGGATTTTTACGAATCTCATCAGCAAATTCAACTCCAATAAACCCTCCACCAATAATTACTATATCCTTTTTTTCATTCACTTTTTCTTTCATTTCTTTTAATAAATCAAAATCTTTTTTTACTGTATAAACATTCTTTAAATTTACTCCCTCAATTGGTGGTACAAAAGGTTGTGAGCCTACACCTAAGACTAATTTATCATATTTAATTTCTTTATCATCTTTTAATAATACTTTTTTATTATCTCTATCAATTTTAACAACTTCATTAATAATTAAATCAATACCATTACCAGTTACAGCCTGGTCAGCTATTATATTATTTTCTGGTCCATCAATTGTATGTAATGTATAAGGTATTCCACAAGGTATAAGTACTTTTTCTTCTTTTCTAACTAATGTAACTTTTTTCTCTGGGTAGTGTTTTCTCGCAGTTATACCAGCCATCAATCCGGCTGCACTACCCCCAATAATTAATACATCTGTATTCATTTTAATTCACTCCTTTTATTTTTATCATATGTTCATTATTAATTATAGCACTCTTTAAAATTAATTTCAAATATTATGTTTTTGTTAAAAAAATGTAAATAAACTTGACATTCAATTATAATTCCTTATAATAGATAAAGGTAATTAATTGAAAGGAGGATCAAAAATGAATTTTGGTAAAAAAGTAAAATGTGAAACATGTGGAACAAGAAACTGGTCAGGCAATGAATATTGCGAAAAATGCAGTGGAAAACTTAATTTTGAAAATATTGTTAATATGACTGAAAAAGTAAAAAAACAAATTGCATAACTTACAAGATCTAACCTTCATAAAAAATCTCTTCTTTTTTCTCTTCTCTCTTTCTCACCTTACATATAATTAATATATCACTAAGATTGTTTCCCTTGACAAAAGCTAACAAATATAATAATATAAACAAGGATTAAAGTATAGTTTCTAAATCTTAATATAGGTTATTTGGAGGGGTGCCCGAGTGGCTAAAGGGAGCAGACTGTAAATCTGCCGGCGATGCCTACAGAGGTTCAAATCCTCTCCCCTCCACCATTAATCACAGAATGCGGAAGTAGCTCAGCTGGTAGAGCATCTCGTTGCCAACGAGAAGGTCGCGGGTTCGAATCCCGTTTTCCGCTCCATTTTTAAAATAAATTGTGAGAATATTCAAAAATATACCCAAATAGTTGTATATAGTCATAGTATTTACAAAAGTGGTTGATAATTATTTAATACTTTAATATAATTAGAATTACTAAAACGTTAAAGTAAGGTGAATAAAAGTGAGTATTACTATAAAAGATATTGCAAATAAGCTTGATATTTCAGTAACTTCAGTTTCAAAAGCGTTAAATGACAGAGATGATATAAGTGAAAAACTAAAAGAGAAAGTTAAAAGAGTTGCAAAGGATTTGGATTATTCTCCAAATACTATAGCTCAAAGGCTTGTGAATAAAAAAAGTAATACAATTGGAGTTTTTGTATTGAGCAGACAGCCTGAGAAAAAAATCAAAGAAGAAGAAAATTTTGGGTTTAAATTTTTAACAGGTATATTAGAAGAGTCAAACAAAAGAGGGTATGATATATTATTGTTCTCTACTAACAGTGATCTAATAGAAGATAAATCTTATATAAAATTATGCAAAGAAAGAAAAGTAGAAGGAGTAGTTTTCACCGGATTAAGATTAGACGATCCTCATCTTGAGGAAATAAGTAAATCTGAAATTCCTATAGCAATAATTGATACATATATAGAAGGAGAAAATGTGGGGTGTATTACTACTGATAATAAATTTGGTGTTAATCAAGCCCTTGATTATTTATGGAGTTTAGGTCATAGGAAAATAGCTATGGTAAACGGACATAAAGAAGCACAAATCTCAATGACCAGATTAAAATATTATAAGAAATATTTAAATAGAAAAAATTGCTATAATAAAAATTTGGTTTTTGAGGGAGATTTCACAATGGAAAGTGGTTATTCTTGTGCTCAAAAGATTATTGATTTAGAGAGAGGAAATAGGCCAACTGCTATTTTTGCAGCCAGTGATTTGATGGCAATTGGCATAATAAAAGCTTTTAAAGATAAGGGGATTAAGGTACCTGAGGATGTTTCAATAGTCGGATTTGATAATATATTTACTGGGGAATATATCAGACCATCATTAACTACTATTAGCCAAAATGCTATAGAAATGGGAGAAAAAACTATAGAGTGGATTACTGATGATTCAATAAGAAGTAATAAAAAAATATATTTAGAGCCTAGTTTAATAATAAGAGAATCGTGTAAAAATATTAAATAAGGGGTGGTATAAATATTTTAGACTTACTTAAACGTTAAAGTATCTCAAAAACAGGAGGGTAAATATGAAAAAATTATTAATTTTTATGTTAATGATGTTATTTGTTTTATCTGTTTCAACAATCTCATTTGCAGCTACTGATGTAAGAATATCAGGATTTGGGGGTATTGATCAAAATATTGTTGAGGAGTTAATTGCAAACTTTGTTGAACCTGAATTACAGGATGAAGGAATTACTGTTAGTTATGAACCAGTTGCAGATAATTATCAAAGTGTTTTACTGAATTCACTATCTGCAGGTACTGGAGCAGATCTCTTTTATATGGATATTTTCTGGGCACAAAATGTAATATCAAAGGGATTAGTTGAACCTTTAGATGGTTATATGAAAGAATCTGATATGCTAGCTAAAAATGACATTATTAACTCATTAGTTGAAGGGTTTACTTATCAGGGAAAATTATATGGAATACCTAAAGACTTTAACTCATTAGCTCTCTTTTATAACAAAGATCTATTTGATGTAGCAGGTGTTGAATATCCTAATCGTGATGATACTTGGAAAACTTTAGAAGAAAAATTAGCAGCAGTAACGGCAGTAGATGATGAGTTTATAGGAATGGCATTACAGCCTGAATATGCTAGAATGGGTGCTTTTGCTTATGCAAATCGGTGGGATAAATTTGATGACCAAGGAGATACTGATCTTTTAGATGAGAGATTCCAAAATGCTTTTGCTTGGTATACTGGTTTAAAAGATAAGGGTCTTGGTACTATGCCAGCTGATATAGGCAAAGGATGGGGTGGTGGAGCATTTGCCACTGGTAAGGTTGCAACATGTATAGAAGGAGCTTGGATATTAGGTTTCTTAAGAGATCAAGCCCCTAATTTACAATATGGAGCCACATTGTTACCAAAAAGTCCAATTACAGATCAAAGAGGTAACTTTATATATACAGTTGCCTGGGGTATGAACAAAGAATCAAAAAATAAAGAAGAAGCTTTTAGAGTTCTTGAATTATTAACTTCTAAAGAAGCTCAACAGTGGGTTTTAGAAAGAGGACTTGCCATACCGAGTAGAAAAAGTCTAGCAGATAATCCTTACTTTGATAAAGATACTGCTGAAGCAAAGGCTAATAAGGTTGTTTTTGAAGGTGCTTCTAATGGTCATGTAAAACCATTTAGTTTTAGAGATTATGGTGGAGAATGGATGGAGCCTGTAAATACTGCCTTAAATGAAGTGATGAGTGGACAAGCAACTTTAGAAGAAGCATTAAAACAAGCTCAAGAAAGATTAGAAGAAGATATTATGAATTAAATGAAGTGATTTATAAATAAGCGGGATTATTTTTTCCCGCTTATTTATATTGTGTGTTTTGAAAATTACATTTATAATAACTGAAAGTCATATCTGTGCTTTTAGTTTGGTATATAGTTAAGATATTTTGGTACTCACAGGCAAAATAAACAAAGAACTGAGAAAAAAAACATCAGCTTAATTTTAAAATATGGTGCATGAAGTCGATAATAACAGTCTGTTTACTGTGAAGAGTAATTTATAGAAGTCGATCTGTACTATTCATTTGAAAAATTGTGTTAATCAGTGTTGTCATTTAAAGATGATGATTTATCTTGATCATGAAGAAATCTAATATTAATCCATTATTCATACAGGAATGCTGGGTCTATAAGTGTGATTAGGGCAAAATGACAGTAAAGCAATAAAACTAATCGTAGGAATCTCTGTTTAAATCTATCGCCAAAAGACAGGATAGTAAACAGAGGCATAACTTAAAAATTAAAAATCTATACAGAGTATTGACGACACTGTAAAATTTATAGTTGGTTTGAGGGCTATAAAATTATTTATACGAGAGAAAACAAACTTAAATGAAGAATTCTAATGTTATCAGTAGTTGTGAGATAAAATAAAAATGGCTGATTAATTTAATAGCAGTCTAGATGTAAATAGAGTTTATCGAATCTATTGGATGATTAGCTTGATGAGAAAGAAAAACTATAGACTAATCAGGTTAGAAATTATATGAGTTAAGTAGTGGTATATAAGAAGTTCGAATCTGTTTTTTAATAGAACTGGTAATATAATAAAAGACAGGGGTTAATTAGACTTGATTATCGTGTTAAAGATCGGTAAATCAATTACTTCTTATAGGAGACAATGGGAATAATAAACTGAATACGAGAAAAGCGTATGTGCAGTTTGACAAAAGGATTCAGCTGAGAAGCTTCTCCTACCCAATTTTAAAGGAGGGCAAAATTTGAAAAAAAAATGGAAATTTTCTAGTAATAATATAGCTCCTTATATATTGCTTTTACCTTTTCTATTTTGGATAGTTGTATTTTTTGGATATGCATTTTCTAGAGTGTTGTATTTTAGTTTAACAAGATATGATTTGTTTTCTAAGCCTGAGTTTGTAGGGATTGCTAATTATATAAATTTGTTTAAAGAATACTTGTTTGCCAGAGCTTTAAAAAACTCCCTTACTTTTGCTGTTCTTGTAACAGCCCTTCAAACTATATTTGCCTTAATATTAGCTGTTATATTAAATAGAAAAATTAGAGGTATAAAATTTTTTAGAGCGGCTTATTATATGCCAAGTGTTACCTCTAGTGTGGTAATAACATTAATATTCATGTGGCTTTTTCAACGACAGGGAATAATAAATTATTTATTAACTATATTTAAAGCCAATTATCATATAATAGGATATTTTATTCTTATAATGG
The DNA here is from genome assembly GCA_021736965.1 of Halanaerobiales bacterium. Classification (GTDB taxonomy): domain Bacteria; phylum Bacillota; class Halanaerobiia; order Halanaerobiales; family M55B127; genus M55B127. Next base: position 5,087 of record JAIPEV010000099.1, read on the forward strand.
TTGTAATACAATCTTTTATGGTTTTGAAAGAGAAGTTTAGAAATAGGCCAGTTAAAATATTTGAACCTAGTTATATGTTATTATCTTTCATGTTATCATTTGCTATCATTTATTTTTTAAGAGTAACTGGAGTTTTAACTCCTCATGAAATTAAAAATATAGAACTTATCTGGTTAAATACTAGAAAAATGATTCCAGACTGGGCAGGACCTCTTGCTTTTCCAAGACCCTTAGGAGCAGTGATGTTATTAAATATATGGACTACTGTACCAACTTTTATGTTGTTGTACTTAGCTGGTTTACAAGATATACCCAATTCTTTATTTGAAGCAGCTGAAGTTGATGGTGCAACTGGAATTCAAAAATTTATATATATCATAATACCTCAGCTTAAACATATTACATTTTTGGTTGTAACAATGGGTCTAATCGGTACTTTACAAATGTTTGATCAGGTAGCAATTATAGGAGATCAGGCACCTATCGAATCAACAGTTACCTTAGCTTATTATGTGTATAGAAATATGTTCCCTAGTTCTGCTAATCCTAAAATTGGATTTGCGAGTGCAGCAGCACTTGTTTTAGCTGTAATAACTTTGATAGTTGTGTATTTACAAAAAAGTCTTACAGGAGAGGTGAGGGATTAATGGACAAAAAAGGGGAAGATTTAAATAAAAGAATTAAAAGAAAAAGATGGAAAAATGTCATAGCTATATATATTATCTTACTTTTATTTTCAATTTTATTTATAGGACCATTTCTATTTGGTATGTTATCAAGTTTAAAAGATAATCCAACAGAATGGCCTCCCTCACTTTCATCAGAACAATTACAATTAAAAAATTGGATTGGTGCTTTTAAGCTTGCAAATAGTGCAGGAAACAAGGGTTTGTTTGGATTGTTTAAAAGCGGTAAAGAGTTATCATTAGAGATTTCTTATTTATTTCCAGAAGGAATCGATGTAACATTACCTGAAGCCAATATACCAAAAAATATAGCAGGTTCAGGTAGAGGAGCCTTGGAGATAGATAAGAAATTTGCTACAGATTATATTAAAATAGATAAAATTAAGGAAGTAAGTAGAAAGGCAACTAAAAGTGGAACAAAGGCTACATTTAGTATTAATATTAATAATCCAAGTAAATATGATTTTAATATAGTACCTTTAAATGTAAAGGTTCCTTATAAAGTTAAATATTTAGATTGTACCTTAGATCCAAATAGAGAAGAAAGATTAGGAATGGTACAAAGTTGGAATAATATTTCTGCTGGTGTAATCCCATATATTTTTCATAATTATAACCGGGTTTTCACAGAAAATTATAGTCGTACTACAGGTAGAAGTTTATTTTTGACTTGGATTATAAATTCATTTATAATTTCTATTGCAAAGGTAATCACAACAATAACTTTTGCTTCGATGGCAGGTTATGCTCTCGCAAGAT
>JAIPEV010000100.1 GCA_021736965.1 Halanaerobiales bacterium
GCAAAAATGGGAACATCAGATGTAGTAGATGAGGTGTAAATATGAATAATAAAGTTTTGACTATTAAAGAGGCAGTCAACAAGATACCTGATTCAAAAGCAAGATTGGCATTAGGAGGATTTGCAATAACAAGATGTCCTATTGCATTCGTAAATGAGATTATTAGACAGAAAAAAGAGAAGTTAGACCTTTATCAGATTATAGGAAGTATGGACTCTGATTTATTAGTAGGTAGCGGATGTGTTAAAAAGTACTCCTATAGTGGAGGATCCCTAGATAGATTTGGAAGAATTGAAAGAATAAATCAGGCAATTGCCAATAACGAGATTGAAGTTAGAGAATATTCAGGTTTAAGTATGTCACTGAGGTTTTTAGCAGGATCATACAGCATGCCCTTTGTTCCTTCAAAAACATTATTAGGAACTGACATTTTAAATAATTTATTAAAAAAGGGAGAAAAAGATGTCGTTGTAAGTAAATCTCCTTTTTCAGATGAAAAATGGGTATATTTAAAGGCATTACAACCTGATTATGCTATAATCCATGCTCAGTATGCAGACCAAAAGGGTAATGTCATAATTGAAGGTCCAAAATGGGATATGGAAATGGCAAAAGCAGCTAAAAACCTTTTTGTAACTGTAGAAAAAATTGTATCAAATGAGTATATAAAAAATAATGTAGAGAAAGTAACCATACCTGCATTGTATACAACAGGTGTTATTGAAGCACCTTATGGAGCCTTCCCTACAAGTGTATATAACTTCTATGATTATGGAAGTGATGCTTTAAAAGAGTATGCAAAAATTAATAGAAATGATCAGGACTTTGAAAAATATAAAAATGAAAATATCTTAGGTACAGATAATCATTATCAATATTTGAATAAAATTTGTGATATTGAAGGATTATTAAATAGACAAGCAATTCCCGATTATGGATATCAGCCTCAAAGGGGGAGTAAATAATGTCTAATAAAGATTATACTACAAATGCGCTAATGGCAGTAACAGCTTCGAGACTACTTGAAGATAATCAAAATGTTGTTGTTGGTTTAGGTCTACCACAGATAGCTACTTTACTTGCCCAGTATATGCATGCCCCCAATATTAATATTATATATGAGATTGGAGTTATTAATCCCGAAGCTGTTGAAATGGGAGTTGGAATTGCAGATCCTCGTTTATGGTATAAGTCTGAGCATTTTACCAGTTTCGCTGGAACTTTAGGTGGACTATTACAGAGAGGAAAGGTTGATGTTGGTTTTCTAGGTGGCTTACAGGTTGATAAGTATGGTAATTTAAACTCAACATTAATTGAAAAGGAAGATGGTATTAGACATTTTACTGGTAGTGGCGGTGCAGCTGATATAGCTACATATTCTAAAAACATATTAGCAATTATGAAACATCAGAAAAGAAAGATCGTTGATACTGTTGATTATCTTACAAGTGTTGGATACTTAAGAGGAGATAATTCGAGACAAGATGAAGGCATTCCGGGTTGTGAAAATATAACCATTATTACAAACAAATGTGTATTTACTTTTGAGAGAGGTTCAAAACAGATTAAATTAGAATCAATTCATCCTGGAATTGAATTAAAAGAATTAAAGGAAAGCACAGGTTGTGATTTTGTAGTTCCAGAACAAATTAAATTAACAGATGAACCTACAGATAAAGAGATTAAATTATTGGATACTAAAGTAGACCCTAATCATTTGTACATCTAAATTTAAGTTTTAATCAAGGTTATTATCTTAGAGAAATGAGTAGTATATGTATTTATTAAACGGAGGTGAGTTATATTATTAAATTTAAAAGGTATTTAATTTCTACAATATTGGTAATAAGCTTATTGTTGGTTGCTTTTACTCCTGGCACAGTTAATGCGGAATATCCTGAAAGAAGTATCAATGTTTTCATAGGATTTTCAGCAGGTGGTCCAACCGATGTTATTGGTAGAGGTGTTGTCCCATTATTAGAAGAAGAACTTGATGTAGGTATGGGTATAACAAATATGCCTGGTGCTGCTAGTGCTACAGCTGGTAGACATGTATTGAATCAAAAAGCAGATGGATATTCTCTATTTTTTGGTTCAGAAGCTATGTCTGTATGGCAAACTATGGGTATTAATGAAGAGCTAAATCCATATGAAGACTTCTATCCAGTAAAATTAGTAGCTGAGGCAACTCCAGTACTTGCTGTCCCACCAAATTCAGAATTTGATTCAGCAGAAGAATTTGTAGACTATGCTATTGAAAATCCTGGTGAACTGAGAATAGGTACTGCAGGTCCTGGTACTGTTCCTCATGTATCTGGTCTAATATTAGAAAAACAACTTGGAGCTGAGTTCACTTTTGTACCATATCAAGGTGGAGCTCCAGCAGTTACAGCAGTTATGGGTAGTCAAGTAGATGCTACAATCGAAATGGTACAGTCAATGGTTGAAGCACATAAAGCAAATAAATTAAAAATTCTAGCTACCTTTACAAATGAACCCCTAAAAGGATTAGAAAGTATTCCTACTTTTGGAGATCAGTTCCCAGAATTACAAAGTTATCTACCATATGGTCCATACTTTGGACTATTTGCTAGTAAAGATCTTCCACAAGATGTAAAAGATAAATTAGAAAGTGCTATGAATAAGGTTATTGCTACCCAAAGATGGGATGAATACTGTGAAAAATTCTATCTAACACAGATTGATTATAGTGGAGAAGAAGCAGTCGATTATCTAAGAGGATGGACTTCTAGAGCAGCTTGGGTACTTTATGATACCGGAGCAGCTAAAAATTCACCAGCAGAATTTAATATTCCGAAACCATAATCATCTAATGGATAAATTTAAAAACTAGAAATGTTACATGATTAGTTTTTCAAAATATATATCTACTCATTTCTCTATTTTTTTTATATTAAATCAAATGATTAGTATTAAGATTAAACAAAAAGTTAGTGGTAATTTAAATTTATAAATGTAGTGGTAAAATTATATTGGTAAAGGAGTTGTTTTTATGTTAATAATAGACGAAGAAATATGTATTGGTTGTGGGGTCTGTGTCACAATATGTCCTACTGATTCAATGTCAGTAAATGATCAAGGAATAGCAGAATATAAAAAAGAGAGTTGTATTGAATGTTTTGAATGTATTGAGATATGTGTACAGGATGCCATATCTAGATCAGATGATTAAATGGTAGGAGGTATAATATATTATGGGTTTGAATATATTTGATAAAATATCATTTTTATTAGTATTTATAACTGAAGCTTTATTAGTAGGTGATATAGCATATAAGGTTGGTTTTGACGATTTTCAAATATTCACTAAAGATTCACCTTTGTTATTTCCCTTTCTGTTAAGTATAATCCTGGGAATATGTGTAGTATTTTTATTTATAAGATTATATAATAAAATGATGGAAAGTAAAGATAAACAAAAAATTAATAAGCAAGAAGATACTTCAATTATTTTTGGTTCTTCTGACAACAAAATAAGTAAGTCTTTAATCATTTTTCTACTGATATTTATTATATATAGTATTTTCTTACCAATGTTTCATTTTCTAATTGCTACTATAATTTTTGTATTTATTACGATGACAATTTTAAATGAGTCTCAAGAGAGTATAAAAAAGAAAGCATTAAAATCACTTGCTATTTCTATAGTAGCTGTTCCATTGATATACTATATTTTCTATAATGTATTTGAAGTTGTATTTCCATAAGAGGAGGCTTAGTTAATGATAAGTTTTACGATTATTTTATATAATTTAGTAGGAGTTATAATTGGTTTTATTATGGGATCTATGCCTGGCCTAACAGTTACTATGACAATGACTTTGATAGTTTCTTTAACTTTTGGCTTTGGTATGGAAACAGCTTTAGCTTTTATAGTTGGAGCTTTTGCTGGTGGAATAGCAGGTGGCTCATTATCTGCGATTGCATTAAATATTCCCGGAACTGCAGCATCTGTTGCTACTACCTTTGATGGTCATCCTCTTAAAAACAGGGGAGAAGCTGCAACAGCCTTAGGAGTTGCACTGTTTGCAAGTACAATTGGTGGTTTAATGAGTATAGTCTTTTTAGCAATAATAGGTCCAATTATAGGTGATTTAGCTTTAAGTTTTGGTTCTCAAGAATACTTATTTTTAACATTATGGGGGCTAAGTTTAATTGCCTTTTTAAGCAAAGGAGACTTTATAAAAGGGATTATTAGTGCCTGTTTAGGTTTGTTTGTTGGAACAATCGGAATGGATCCAATCACGGGTGCTATGAGATTAACCTTTGGTTCTGATATGTTAATGGGTGGAGTTCATTTTGTAGTAGCTATGATAGGTTTATTTGGTATGAAAGAAGTATTAGTTAACCTTGATAGAAAGGCTGATTTTTCAGTTAGTAAGGATAATTTTAAATTTTCGAAACTGTTACCAAAGTTTAATGACATATATAAATCAACCCTCAAACCAATTTTATGGTGTGGTCCAATCGGTTCAATTATTGGTTTAATACCTGGTACAGGTGGAGATATAGGTTCTTTAGTTGGTTATGGCTTTACAAAACAAATAATGAAAAATCCCAGTAGACCTTTTGGAGAAGGTGCTTATGAAGGTGTAGCAGCTCCAGAAATGGCAAATCATTCAGCAATGGGTGGAGCTTACACAACTATGTTAACTCTGGGGATTCCTGGTGATTCAGTGACAGCCGTTATTTTAGGTTCTTTTTACTTACATGGTTTACAACCTGGTCCAACTTTTATGATTACTGAAAGAAAATATTTTTATCTAATTATTGCATTATTGGGTATTGGAACGATCTTTACATATCTAGTTGGACTACTTGGAAGTAATGCTATGTTGAGGGTTTTAAGTATTCCGCGTTGGGTATTGTTACCTTTTATTGCAATCTTATGTGTAATAGGTAGTTATGCTTTACAAAATAACTTAAATCATGTATACATGATGATTGGGTTTGGTGTCTTAGGTTATCTGTTTGATAAGGCCAAGTTCCCAGTCAGCCCGATAATACTTGGGATAATTCTGGGGCCTATTGTCGAGCGTAGTTTCAGACAAGCCCTAATTAATACTGGTAGTGTGTCTAGTTTATTAATGTCTTTTGTAACAAGACCTATAACATTAATTATAATCATACTTATTGTTGGTTCATTTATTTTCCAGTCATCAATATTTGGTACTGTATTAGAAGAAAAATAAAGTTAAATAACTCTATACTTTAAGAAGTTCTAACATGAAAATAATAGTATTAGTTGAAAACAATACATTAATGGATAATTTTTATAAAGGTGAACCAGGATTATCTATTTTAATAGAAGATGAAGAAAAAAAGATACTATTAGATACAGGTTATTCAGGAGTATTTCTTGATAATGCACTTTGGATGGGTTATGATTTGCTAGATCTAGATTATATTGTTTTATCCCATAGCCATTTTGATCACACTTGGGGATTAAACAGATTAATTTCATATTATGTGAATAAAAAAGCAGCTGGTATAAAACTTACAATTCCTGAAATTATAACTCATCCCTCTACATTTAATAAAAGGACTATCAAAAAGTTTGATGATATAAGTCCCATTCTTACTGAACAGAAGTTAAGAAGTTACTTCTCTGTTACTTTGACAAAGAAGGAGTACTTTATTACAGATGACCTTGTATATTTAGGTTATATTGAAAGAAATAATAGTTTTGAGGCACAAAACCCGATAGGGAAAGTAATAGTTGATGGCAAAGAAGTTGATGATTATGTAAAAGAAGATTCTGCTTTAGCATATAATACAAAAGATGGGCTAATAATTATAACAGGATGTTCACATGCCGGTATTTGTAATATAGTTGAAAGGGCAAAATCAATATTTAATCAAAGTAAGGTGCTAGATATAATTGGTGGGTTTCATTTAATGAATCCAGACAATAAACAGTTAGAGATGACTATTGACTACCTTAAAAGATTAAAACCTATCCATATACATCCCTGCCACTGTACAGATTTCCAATCTAGGGCAGAAATTAATAAAATAATTAATATTCCCGAAATTGGAGTTGGTTATACCCTTACTTTTTAGCAAATTTAATCTAAGGTAATATAACCTAATCTTTGATAAATATCTTATAAATTAAAAATTCAGAAAATTATAAACTATACTATATTAGGAGTGATAAGAAATGTCAGAAAACCTTATTAACTACATTGTAGAAATGCAGGAAGATGAAGCGATAGATGAAGTACAAAAGTTAATTGATAGTAATTATGATGTAATGGATATCTTAGGAAAATGTAGAGAAGCAATGGAACTTGTTGGTCAGAGATATGAAAATGGTGAATATTTCGTTCCTCAGCTGATGATGGCAGCTGAAATCATGAATCAAATAACTGAAATGACAAAAGATTTAATAGAAAATGAAAGTGAAGAAAGTACAATTGGAACTATATTAATGGGAACTGTAGCTGGTGATAATCATGATATAGGTAAGGGCATCGTTGATTTTAATTTAG
>JAIPEV010000101.1 GCA_021736965.1 Halanaerobiales bacterium
TTAACAGTATAAATGATATGTTATTTATACACAAAATAGATTTTAAAAAAAGAGAATTTTATCCATTTTTAGAGGTTAATGAAAAGGCAATTGAAAAAACTGGATATAAAAAGGAAAAATTATTAAAAATGAAATTAACAGATCTAGTATTTGATGTTAAAGAACTAACTTTTTTTAACTATTACTTTAATAAACTTATAAAAGAAAATGAGGTTACTTTAAAATCAGAGATAATAAAAAACAATAAAGAAACAATATATGTTGAAATTAATTCTAAAATAATAGAAATAGATCAAAATCAATTTGTTTTATCAATCTTAAAAGAATCAAAAGATAAAAACATTCAAATATAATAATAAATTTCAATGTAAATATTTATCATTTTTTTATTATAACTTTAATTGAGCAAAAAGATATCTTAAAAATATTTGATTTTAGTTTAAGTTAAAATCATATTTTTATTTATTAAAGGTTAAGTAACTTATTTTTAATTATATTATAAGGAGTAGATTCATGAGTATTCATAACAAATTTGAAAAAGAAAAAAGTTATAAGAAATTAGCAGAAAGTGTAAATGCTATCTTATGGCAATATGACATTGAATTTGATAGCTGGGAGTATGTTTCGCCACAAGCAGAGAGAATATTAGGTTATAAACCTAATGAATGGTTAGGATTAGATTTTTGGGTTAACCATGTTCACCATGAAGATAGAGATGAAGCAAAAAGTTATTGTCTGCAATGTACTGCAAAAGGAGAAGACCATGTTTTTGAGTATCGTTTTAGGAAAAAAGATGGCACTTATGCTTGGATAAGAGATGAAGTAAGTGTTGTAATGCAAGATGGTGAGCCTAAAAAGATTAGAGGGTTTATGATTGATATTACAGAAATTAAAAACCTTGAAAATAAGATTAGAAACCTATCATATAAAGATCACTTAACAGGTCTTTATAATAGAAGGTATTTAGATAATGAAATTCAGAGACTCAATTACTCTAGGAACTACCCTATTAGTGTTATTGTTGGTGATCTTGATAAACTAAAAAAAGTAAATGATAAATATGGTCACAAACAGGGAGATATCTATATTAAAAAAGCAGCTGAAGTTTTAAAAAACATTTTTAGAACAGAAGAAATAATAGCTAGAACTGGTGGAGATGAATTTGCAATAATATTAACTGAAACTGATGAAAATAATACAAAAAAGATATGTAAAAGAATACATAAGGAATTTATAAAATTAAATAAGAAAAAAGACTTACCTTTTCCAATAAATATTTCTTTAGGATCTGCTACAGTAAGTAATAAAGATATGAATATCTATAAATGTTACGAAAGAGCTGATCGTAATATGTACATAAATAAAGAAGCTAAATAACACAAATAAAAGTTATTTATAATTTATAAAACGTGTTATATAGCAGGAACTTGCATACAAATATTGATTACTGAATGCTTTAGTTTAGAATATGGATTATAGTTTTGGATTTAGATAAATCTAAGATATGATTTTAAAAAATGTATAGATACAAAGCAAATAAGACTAAAATTCAATTAAAAGGCATTAACTTTATATTCAAATTCAATAAATAAACTATTAAGAAAATTTTTAAAAAATACAATACAAGTTAGAGTTGTAAATATTTGCATATAAGATGAACTATAATCTCAAGAATAATGGTGATAAATTATGAGATTTAATACATATTTTTTCATAAATGAACCTGAAGAATTAACAGATGAATTTGTTAATAGTCTCAAAGAAACAAATTATCGTAGGGTAAGATATTTTTCATATTTACTTGTTCTAATATCATTTCTAATGTATTTAATAGCAGTTATAGATCATGATATACAACTTATAATTAATATAAACTTATCCTTTTTTCTTATTACTTTGCTTATGTTTATTATTTTTTCATTTCTTATAAAGATAAATTTTAAAAAGAACTTTATCAAAACAATATATTTGTATATATTTATCTTTGATGTATTAATATGGAGTACATTATTAGTTTCTTTAATACCTGATAGATATGAGCTATTTAGTACCTATTCTATAGTTCTTTTAACAATATCAGCAATAGTATATTTAAAGTGGTATGTAAGTTTATTTATTTATTTTTCAAGTCTTTCTATAGTTTCAATATATTTTTTTAACAGGGTTAATCAGCATTTGTTACCAAAGATATCAACCTTATTCTTTTTAGTATTAATTTCCTGGATAGTTTCCAGACTTTTATATAACAAGCATATGAGTAATTTTGTGGCTCAAAGAAAATTAGAAAAACAAAAGGCAGATATAAGAAAAGAAGTTTTAGAGAAATCTCGCCAACTTAAAAACCATGAAAATAAGAAAATAGAAGAAATAGTTCATTCTATTTCAAAGCTATTAGAACTATATGATCACTATACAAGTGGTCATTCTGAATCTGTTGCTACACTGGCTCAACATATTGCAAAAGAAATGAAGTTGGAAAATAGAAGTATTAAAGATGCTTATTGGTCAGGAATGGTACATGATATAGGAAAAGTTTTAATATCCAAAGATATTTTAAATAAAAAGGGATCATTAAGTAAAAAAGAATATGATGACATTAAAAAACATCCTATATATGCTTATAAAACATTAAAAGATTCTTCAACTCTAGAAAATATTGCAGATTATGTTCTATACCATCATGAAAGATGGGATGGAAAAGGTTACCCAAAAGGCCTTAAAAATAATGAGATTCCTTTAATTTCACAAATCTTGAATGTAGCTGATTCATGGAATGCCATGAGATCTAAAAGATCTTATAGAAGACCTTTAACTAAAAAAGAGGCATTAGAAGAAATAAAAAGTAATAAGGGCAAACAATTTTCACCAGATATAGTAGATGTATTTTTAGAAATAATTAAAAATAAAGATTATTAATATAGTGATTGTGGCTAAATTATAAAAGAATAGAAAATATTTATAAAATCACAATGTTAAGTAAGCTTACTTAACTATAATACATAACTAATATAATGTTTACTAATAGATTTTTCCTAACTTTCAGCCTAATCTTCATTTTGATAATCCAGAGAAAAAAGAACTGACAGGATATTCTCCTGCCAGTATATAGCAATGCTTTAATTGGTATATTTTTTTCATATTCTTAATCAAAAAAACAAACTTAACCAACAATAGTACATTGTTTTTCATTATTTGTTTCATCTGATTCATCAACAGTATCATCAAAGTCAATGATTATATCAAAGTTAGCATCAGGATTATAGGATCCTGAAGGAACATTAACTGTTGTTAAATTAGTACTTTCACTTGGTTCAAGTGATGGTATTGTAATATAATCTGGTACTTGGCCATCTGTTGTATAAAAAATAACTTTGGCTATAGAACTTGGTGTTGTACTATTTCCTTAATTTTTAACATAAAATATTACTTGACTTTCATTGTTTGTCTCAAAACACCAATAACCTCCCCTAAAATCAGGTAAAAGATCAGCTCTTGTTTCTATATTCACACTAATTGAATCATTATTACTATTGTCTTGACTATCAACAACTTCTACTCTAAAGGTTACAAGCCCATGATAACTTGCAAAATAATCAGGATCTGATGGATAAAAAGTAAAGCTATGAGGATCATCATAATCACCTGTAGCTTGAGGATTACTAGCACCACCTAAGTAAAGTTCCCAGGTATAGGGACTGATATCAGCTATATTCCATTCCACTGTTATATTATCTTCCCCCAAATATTCACCATCTATAGGAGAGATTATACTAACTAAAGGGGCTGTATTATCTATTAGTTCTAGATTTACTGTTATTATAGAATCTGTATCATTATGAGTAATAGTACCTTCTTTATCCAGATAGGTTGTTTTATTTATTGTATAAGAATTATCACCCTCAAGATTTTCAAAGCCAACCAAGCCATTAATATCGGTATACTTTGTATTTTCTTCAACAGTTACTTCTGCACCTTGTATTGGATTATCAAATCCATCTAGCACTTCAATTGTTACAGAATAAGGAGTTAGAGCTCCAAAATCACCATCATAAGCAGATAAAGCAAACAACAAAAATAGGCATAATCCAACTAAACCAATTTTTATTAATTAACATTTTAATCTCCCTTTCTTTAAATTTTTGAAGGAATACTCAAGTGGGTTTACAAACACCTCCTTTTGATTTTTGTTTATTACTTTATTCTATTTTTTATAAAGGTAATAACTTATGTATTGATAGGGTTTTAATTATAGAAGTAATGAAATAAAGTAATTTTTTAAAGATAAGAATAATAAAGCATCATAAACCATATCTAGAAAGTCAAAAATCTTACAAAGATTAGATATGATTCATGCTGCTTATTATTTATAAGCGATTAAGTTTTGAAGATAATTAAGAATTAAAAAAGTTTTCTTAGAATAGATTATTATCCTTGATTAGTTGCTTGAGTTTTAAAAAATCAAAAAGAAAAAAGTTAATCAATTGTTGTTTGATTGTATACTCTAATATTATTTGAGCGAGTTACTTTTATAAATTGATTGAAGCTCAAAATAGTGTGAAATTTGATATATTAAACTTACTAATAAGATATTGACAATAAAGATAACCAGATAAATATTTTGTAATTAATAATCTCCTAAATTAGCTGAATTACTATAGCCCTTTTCTTCCCAGTAGCCTAAAAATTCTGGGTTATCTGATAGTTCAATCCTATTAATCCATCTTATCCATTTGTATCCATACTTTTGTTCAGCTATTAATTGAAAAGGGAAACCTTGTTCTGGTGGTAATTGTAAATCATTAACTTTATCAGCGATCATAATATTATTTTCCATTATATATGATAATGGTAAAGATGTAGAATATCCATCAGGCGAATAAAAAATTACAGTATTGGCACTACTTTTAATTTTTATTTCATCAAACAACACTTTTAAAGGAATACCTTCCCACAATGCTTTTACAGACCAACCAGTCACACAGTTTAAAGTTATTACTTTTTTAATATGATTTATATTTTGTAGTTCTTCATATTTATATTCTTTTTGATTATCAACTAATCCATCTATTACTAATCTATATTTTTCAATATCAACTTCTTGCACACCTTTAATTGAATTTTCACGAAAGTCCTCAATTGATCCTAATTTTTCACCTTCATATTCATTGATTTCGACTTCTTGGATATCATCTTGAGCAAACAGATTAGAATTCATTGAAAAAACGAACAGAACTAATAAAAACAAGACAATGTATTTTCTTTTCATTTTAAAAGCCACCTTTTTGTTTTCTTAACTAATTTTATCACTAAACTATAAAAAAAACAACAAATAGGAACTATTACTATTGTGCTTTAACAAATAAAAAAAGGAATGTTGTTTTTAAATCTTGAAACTATTAATAAAGTTCATTTTCAAAATATAAAATAAGTTGAAGTTTTAAAAATAAAAGAGGTAAAATATCTGAGATGTTAAATAATATAAATAGCAACTAAATTTAATAATAGGAGATGAAGTTATGACTCCCTATGAAAGAGTATTCAAGAGATTAGAGGGTAAAGAAGTTGATAAAGTACCTAATCTTAATATTATTATGACCTTTGCTGCAAAATTTATTGATGTCCCCTATAGTAAGTATGTAACTGATTATAGATATCTTGTAGAGGGTAATATTAAATGTTGTGAAGAATTTGGTATTGATATGGTTAGTGCTATCTCAGATCCCTGTCGCGAAAGTCATGATCTAGGAGCTACTATTAAATTTCCTTTTGATGATGTTCCTCAATTTGATGGTAATCTAATTGACGATTATAAAAAACTAAAGAAGTTAACGATAATTGATCCTCTAAAAGGGAAACGTATGTTGGATAGAATTAAAGCTATTGAACTTTTCAAAAAAGAAGTTGGCAAAGTCTATCCTATATTGGGATGGGTAGAAGGCGGTTTTGCAGAAGCCTGTGATCTTAGAGGAATGAACCAAACTATGTTTGATATACATGAAAACACTAAAGAATTAAAGGATTTAATAGAATTCTGTACTAAACAGGCGATTTGGTTTGCAAAAGAACAAATAAAAGCAGGAGCAGACTTTATTGGAATTGGTGATGCAGCAGCCTCGTTAATTGGTCCAAAAAACTATAATGAATTTGTATTACCATATGAAAAAAAAATAATAAAGGCTGTTCATAATCTTGGTGCTAAAGTCAAATTACATATTTGTGGTAACATCAATCCACTATTAGAAATATTATTAGACACTGAAGCTGATATTATTGATTTAGATTGGATGGTTGACTTTAAAAGGGCAGTAAAAATATTTGAGGGAAAAGTTTCAGTAAATGGTAATTTTGATCCAGTTAAAATTTTAATGCAGGGCAGTCCAAAAAAAGTTAAAAAGGCTGTTAAAGAGTGTATAAAGCTCGGAGATAGCACTACTTTTATTTCAGCTGGATGCGAAGTGCCAGCTTCTACACCTAAAGAAAATATGTATGCTGTAAATCAACCTCTCT
>JAIPEV010000102.1 GCA_021736965.1 Halanaerobiales bacterium
TGAGATCAAGGAAGGAAGTTGTTCTGTTGATGTGATGCATGCAGACAAAAAACAAGAAGCACTTAAAATATTAGATGAGTTAAAGGACTTACCAAATGTTGAAGAATCTTTTTTAGGAGAAATAAGTCCAGCTATGGTAGTCCATTCTGGACCAGGTTTAATAGGAATATGTATAACTAAGAAATAAAAGACCCTGTATTTACAGGGTCTTTTTATTTAAACTTTCTTTTAAATCTTTAAAATATGAATGCTAAAAGAAATGTTACTAAATAAGTTGTATTGGCAATCAAAAAGTTTTTTATACAGATTTGAAAGGTTTCTTTTTTACTCTGTTTTTTTATAAATATATTCATGTTTTTATATATTAAAATAAAGGTTGGTAGTATAATTATTCCGTATATTGGTATGATATTAAATACAATAAGAACTATAAAATCTATATAGATAAGATATGTTAGAACTTTAAAAAGTTTTAAGGCTTTACTTTTACCAAGATATATTGGTAAGGTATATCGATTATTTTTAAGATCATCTTCAATATCACAAATATTATTAACCAACATTATATTTGCGATACTTAAAATCAAAGGAATAGAAGCCAAAAAGATACTAATTAATTCTGACATATTGATATATAGAGTAAATAAACCATTTAGATAATTATAGTCCATTAAGATACTTTGGTTTGCAAGATGGATATAGATTGAAATAAAAAAAATAATAAATCCCATAAAGAAACCTGAAAAAATTTCTCCAAAGGGTGTTCTAGAAATGGGTAGTGGACCATAGGAATAAGCAATACCTATAAAAAAAGATAGTCCACCTAAAAGCAGTATTATAATATTTGTTCTAAGGTATAAAAATATTCCGGTTAGTACTGCTATAGATAGTAAAATTATAATTGTTTTAACTACTAAATTATTATCTAAATCATGAAATCTAACTGGATTATGTTCTTTATAGTTATAGCTTGATTTATTTTTTGCTCTTACATAATCAAGATAATGATTAACTGTAGTTGTAGACATATCGATAAGAAGTAAAGAGATAAAAAATAAAACAAAATTTAAAAAATTAAAGGTGTCAAAATTATAAATTGTATAAAATGTACCAATTATTAAAGGAAACATACTTGCAATTTTTGTTTTGATTTCAACTAAATCTAAAAATTTATTAATATTCATTGTTATAACCTCATTTACTAATATATTTTTTAAAACATTAATTAAGCCCCTGAAAGTTCTTCAGGAGCTCTGTGAAAGGATGTATTAATTATATTAGACATAAATAGTTGAAGTCCTTTATTAATGCTAATTATTTTTTATATATTTAAAAATATTTTTACAAATATTACTTTTTTAATATCTGAATAATTCAAGGGAGACCTTGGATGATCAGTTTTAACATAAACTTAATAATTTAAAATTATTTTTTTAAAAAGATTATTAAATCTGATAAAAAGAGATATTTAGATATTAAAAAATTAACTGATGTGAAACAAGGGGGCTTTAAGGTGTTTTTAATAACTATATCCAGACAGACTTCTAGTTTAGGTGATCAAATAGCACAAGAATTAGCAGATAAATTGGGAGTACAGCTAATTACAAGAGATTATGTTATTGAAAAATGGCTACCAGAGATAGCAGATGATCATGCCTTACATATGTTAAAAGAAACCTCTAAATATTATTTAAAAACAGCAAATAATGGAATAACATATAAGGATTATATAGTTAAGAGATTAAAAGAAAAAGTAGAAAAAGAAAGTTTAGTTATTTTAGGATTAGGATCACAGGTTATATTTCAAGATTATGCTCATGCAGTTCATATTAAAGTGATTAGTTCTAATATGTATAGAATAAAGAGAGTAATGGATAAGTATAATATCAACAGAGAGCAAGCGTTAAGATCTCTTGATCTTAGTGATAGAAAACATAGAAGATATGTATATAGATTGTTTAATCAAGATTGGGAAGATATTTCTTTATACCATCTAAGTCTTAATAGTGATGGTCTTAATATAACTGAAGCAGTCAATTCTATTATACATTTATTGGAAATGAAAAAAGAAAATCCGATGCCTCTATCTGAAACAAAGTGCTCTAAAAATCAAAAAACAAATATGAGAGAAAATATAGACTTTGTTCATGAGAGCGAAAAAGATTTTTCTGAAATTTTAGATATGCACAATATAAAATGGGAGTATGAACCATCAGAATTCCCTTTAGAGTATGATGCTGAAGGAAATGTAATATTAGGATTTAGACCCGATTTTTATTTGCCTGAATTTGAAACATATATTGAACTAACAACGATGAAACAGAAATATGTTACTGAAAAAAATAAAAAAGTAAAACTACTTAAAGAACTATATCCAGATATTAGTATTAATGTTGTTTACAAAAAAGACTATAAGAAATTACTTGAAAGATTTGGGATTAATAGTATTAATGATCAAGGTGATCAAGATGAATGAAAAACAGATAGGCCAAATTATCTATAAAGAAGAGGATATACAAAAACGAATAGATCAATTAGCCAAAAAGATAGATCAAGATTATATAAAAAAAGAACCCATATTAATTGGGATATTTAAAGGTTCTATATATTTTTTATCTGATTTGAGTAGAAAATTAAACATAGAACACAATATAGATTTTTTATCAATTGGGAGATTTAGATCTACAGATGGATTAAGTGAAAAGATAAAGATAACAAAAGATTTAGATATAAGTATTAGGAATAGAGAGGTAATTGTTATTGAAGATATAATAAGAACTGGATTAACTCACAGTTATATTTTAAAAAACTTAAAACCACGTCGACCTAATAGTATCAATCTATGTGTTTTCTTAAACTGTGAAGAACAAAGATTAGTAGACTTACCAATAAAGTATAGTGGTTTTGAACTTGATAATAGATTTGTAATTGGTTATGGGTTAGATTATGAAGAAAAATATAGGAACTTACCTTATATTGCAGAATTTACTGAATAAAAAAAGGCTCCAACGAACCTTTATCGATTTTTTATTCTTTTCGTAATCTTTTTTCACACTGAAGTTCTTTTTAATGATTCTAAATCCTTCTTCTAGATCTTCTTTGATCAGTATAGAGTTTATTTATCGATGTTAATACTTTTTACAGGTACTTACTATCAATAAATTTCTCTTACTAATCTCCAAAATAGATTTCAGATCTAGATTTTACTTTAGAACTTCAATAAAGATTATTACTTGGAATAAATCCTCTTAGGTATTCCTTGGAGCCTATTTATATTATAAGATAAGATTATAAATTAGTCAAAGTGATTGAATGCTTATTATGGTTGATTATAAAATAAATCCTTTGATTTTCTTTTAATAGATCAGAGATACTCAAAATATCTAATAAATATATAAATTATTCATAAATATACATTGAAAGTTTATATTAAGGAATGATATTATTAGTATAGAAATATATTATAGTTAAACATACAGGAGGGATTTAAATGTTAAAAGAGTTTAAAAAGTTTATCTTAAGGGGTAATGTTATCGAAATGGCGGTCGGAATCATTATAGGTTTTGCATTTAATAAGTTCATAACATCTTTTGTTAACGATGTATTAATGCCACCAATTAGTCTTTTAATTGGTAAAATAAATTTTTCAAATCTGTATATTAACTTAACAAACCAGAACTTCGATTCTCTTGCTGCAGCAGAAGAATCTGGAGTTCCAATTATTAAGTATGGTTTATTTATTAATACATTGATAGATTTTTTAATTGTTGCATTTGTACTCTATGTTATAATAACCTATTATAATAAGATCAAAGACCGTAAAAATAAAGAAGAGGTTCAATCTACACCGGATACTAAAGTATGTCCATTTTGTCTTTCAACTATTAATATTAAAGCATCAAGATGTCCGGAATGTACTTCTGAATTAACAAACTAAAAAGTTACTACTATGGAGTTGATTTATTATGGGAAATGATATTTTACAGGCTATGGTTTTAGAAAATACGATCTATGACTACTTAATTTCTATAATTATAATTGTAGTGGGGTTAGTTCTTATAAGATTAATAAAGTATATATTATTAAAGAGAGTACAAGAAATAATTAAACGCTTTTCAATAAATTTTAGTAACTTTGTTGATCAGGTATTAAATAAAAGGGTTTTAGCCTTAACAAATATAATAATAGTTTACATTGCAGTAAATAGATTAACCCTAAATTATAGCTTAAAAAAGTCCGTTGATATTATTTTTATATTATTTATTGTGTTTTATACAACATTACTAATTCAAGATATAATAATATATACTATTAAAAAATACTGGGAGAAAAAAGAGAGCAATCAGGCTCAAGAGACTGTTTTAACAGTTACAGTTTTTGTTATTAAATTAATTAGTTGGACTATTGCTTTATTATTTGTTTTAGACAACTTAAATATTGAAATAAGAGGATTGATAACTGGTTTAGGAATAGGTGGTATTGCGCTTGCATTTGCAGCACAAACTATCTTAGCAGATATCTTTAGTTATTTCACGATATTTTTAGATCGTCCTTTTGACATTGGTGATTTTATTATAATTGGTGATTATAAAGGGTCTGTTGAACATATTGGAATTAAAACGACCAGGGTAAGAAGCCTTAGTGGTGAACAACTAGTGTTTTCAAATAATGATCTAACTAATTCCAGAATTAATAACTATAAAAGGATGAATAGAAGAAGAGCAAACTTTAACTTTGGTGTAATATATGACACTGAACTTGATAAACTTAAAAAGATACCTGATATAGTTAAAGATATAATTACAAATATTGAACAGATCTGTTTTGACAGGGCCCATTTTGCTTCTTATGGAGAATATAGTCTAATCTATCAGGTCGTTTATTATGTTGAAAATAAAGAATACTTAGTATATATGGATAAACAGCAAAAAATTAACCTAGAACTAAAAAAAAGATTTAAAGAAGAAGGTATTGAGTTTGCCTATCCAACTCAAAGTATTCATGTATATGATCAGATAACTGAGAAAAATATTGAACCTATAAATAGTTAATAAATATTTAAAATATATGTAATTACATTTGCCCTTACTTATATTTGGTACAAAATGTTATAAATGAGTAGGGAAAGATAAATGCCTTAATACTAACTATTTAATTTTAAAGAGAAACTAAATAGACAATACGAATAAAAACTTGACTAAATTACTCGGATATCATATAATTATAGAGTATAAAGAAGGTGATGTGTAAAATGAAATACTTATATGGACCTGTTCCATCAAGACGTTTAGGAGTTTCATTGGGAATTGATCTAATTCCCTATAAAGCTTGTTCTTTTAACTGTGTTTACTGTGAATGTGGAGCTACTACTAAATTAACTGATCAAAGAGAAGAGTTTGTACCACACAAAGAGGTTATAAAGGAACTAGATGAGTATTTGAAAGAGAAACCAAAGTTAGACTATATTACATTCTCTGGTTCAGGAGAGCCTTCACTTTATCAAGGTTTAAAAGAAATAGTTGATTTTGTCAAAGATAGTCATCCTGAATATAAACTTGCCTTATTGACAAATAGCAGTCTTTTAAACAATAAATCTTTAAGAAAAGAAATAAGTAAAATAGACTTAGTTGTCCCTTCTATAGATTCTGTTATTAAAAAGAACTATGAAAAAATAAATAGACCACATAAAAATATTAAGTTAGACAATATAATTAAAGGTTTAATCAAACTACGAGAAGAGTTTTCAGGTAAGCTATGGTTGGAAATTTTTATAATTCAAAATTTAAATGATAGTAAGGAAGAAATTAATAAGTTTAAAGAAATAATAGAAAAAATAAAACCAGATCGTATTCAATTAAATACACTTGATAGACCAGGTACAGAAAGTTGGGTTAAAAAGGAAACTGAAGAAAAGTTAAAAGAAATATTAGATTTTTTTGGTGAAAAGGCAGAGATCATAGGTCCTTTTATACCAAAGGATACACAGAATTTTTTAAGTAATTCGGTAAAAACAAGAATAAAAGAAATTATTAAAAGAAGGCCCTGTACTATTAATGATATATCTCAAATTTTAAATTTACATGTTAATCAAGTAAATAAATACTTAAGAGAATTAAGTAACGAAAATAAAATTGAGAGTAAGACAGAAAGTAGAGGAGTCTTTTATTATATTAGTGAGGGGGAATAATGATGCCAAAAGAAATTATAGTTAACTGTTTAGGAGAAACCTGCCCTGTTCCTCTTGTGGAAACTAGGAAAGCAGTTAGAAAGGCCAATAAAGGTGATATGTTAGTTATTAAAGGCGATCATTCTGCTTCGAAAAAGGAGATACCAATGGCTGTAAAAGCAATGGGATTAAATTTAGTATCTGTTGAAGAAAAAAATAATAGTTGGGAAA
>JAIPEV010000103.1 GCA_021736965.1 Halanaerobiales bacterium
GAATAAGAATGGAAAAACAATATCTAATTAACGATGAGGGAAGTTTTATAATCAAAGATTATCAAAAAAAACCTACTTTTTCTAGCTTTTTACCCGGTATAGCAGGTAAACTGGGTATTCCAACTTGGGCCTTTTATGTGAATAGAGGCCAGGGTATTGCAAGTTTTGGAATTAAAGATAAAAACAACTCAATAATGGAATTCTATCCAGCCAATAAATCTTATTCAAATGTAGTAAACAAGGGATTTAGAACTTTTATTAAAATAGATAATGTATTTTTTGAACCATTTAAAAAAATTAATAAACAAATTACAACAAAGATGATAATTTCTCCTGATAAACTAAAAATCATTGAAATCAACAAAGATATCAATCTTAAAACAGAAGTATTATACCACACTCTACCAAATGAAAACTTTGCTGCTTTAATTAGAAGGTTAAAAATAAAAAACTTAGATCAGAAAAAAAGACAGATTGAAATACTTGATGGTATGCCATTAATTGTTCCATTTGGAATTAATAACAATACATTAAAAAATGTTTCTCAAACAATTACAGCCTGGATAAAGGTCTATAATTTAGAAAACAATATTCCATTTTTTAGGCTTAAATCATCAGCTGATGACCGGGCTCAAGTTGAACAGATAAAATCTGGAAACTTTTATTTATCAATAGACAATGATTCAAAAGAAATACTATCTCCAATAGTTGATCCACGAATTATCTTTAGTCATGATAAAAGTCTAAACAATCCTATTGGATTTATCAAAGACAATTTTACTAGTTTTGATAAACAGATTACTGAAAATCAATTTCCCTCTGCAATGACATATAATAAAAAAAGTTTAGATATAAAAGAAACAATTAATATATACTCATTATTTGGAAATATTAGTAACCAAAAATTATTAAAAGACATTAAAAATAAGGTATTTGATGATAGTTTCTTTGATAAGAAATTAACTATGAATCAAAATATTCATAACTATTATTCTGATTTAATTTTTACAAATAGTGGTAAACAAAGTTTCAATGGATATACTAAACAGACTTTCTTAGATAATATCTTAAGAGGAGGCATACCTGTTAATATCGGTAATAATTCTAAAAAGACATACCATATATTTTCAAGAAAACATGGTGATCTTGAAAGAGACTATAATGATTTTTCATTAGAACCTAGATATTACTCACAGGGAAATGGTAACTATAGGGATGTTAATCAAAATAGAAGAAATGATCTGTTTTTTAATCCAAATTTAAAAAGGCATAATATAATAACGTTTTTAAATTTAATTAATCTAGAGGGTTTTAATCCATTAGTAATTAATGGATATAAATTTGTCGTTGAAAATATTAATGACATAAAAGAAAATATTAATTTAAATAATAAAAAGTTTTTTGATTTAATAACAAACCCGTTTACAATTGGAGATCTATATGATTATTTAATTACTAATCAAAATACATTAAATATTAAGGGTATCGATAAAATAATAAATATTGTCATTGATTATTCAAGATCTATTCTTGTTACAAAATTTGCCGAAGGATACTGGATAGATCACTGGACTTATAACCTTGATCTAATAGAAAATTATTTAAGAATCTACCCAGATCAACTTAAAGTATTATTTACAAAAAAAGAATATAAATATTATGATAGCCCTGTCAAAGTTTTGCCTCGTGATAAAAAATATAAATTAACAAATAAAGGACCAAGACAATATGATGCTTTGAAAATAGATGAAAAGAAAAAAACTTTGATAAATGAAAGAGAAAATGAAAAAAACTTTGTCAGAGTAAATGATAATATATATAAAAGTAATCTTTTAGTAAAGATTTTTACTATCTTATTAAATAAAGTGGCGAGTCTAGATCCTTATGGATTAGGAATTGAAATGGAGGCTAATAAACCAGGTTGGTATGATGCCTTAAATGGTCTTCCAGGTATATTTGGATCTTCATTTGGAGAGACCGCTGAAGCTTTAAAATGGTCCGAATTCATCTTAGACATACTTAACAGAATAGATATCAAAAATATTGAAGTTTTAGAAGAAGTTTATGATTATTATCAACAAATAAATAAGTTATTAATAAACTGGTTAGAAGATCAAGATAACTTTTATTATTGGGATAGAAGTAATAAAGCTAAAGAAAATTATCGAAAAAAAATATTTTATTCATTAAATGGTAATAAAAAGACTATCTCAAAAAATAAATTAATAGAATTTTATAAAAACATTGTAAAAAAACTTAAATATTCTTTAACTAATTCAAAAAAAGAAAGCGGACTATATAATATGTTCTATTATTATCAAGCACAAGATTATATCAAAACAAATAGATTATCAGAAGATTCTTTACCATTAGTTGAAGTTAAGTCATTTAAAAAATATTCGCTATCAAACTTTTTAGAAGGACAGGTTAAGGCACATAAAGTTCTTAACTTTAAAGAAAAGTCTTTAAAATTACATAAAAACATCTTATCAAGTGACTTATATGATAAAAAGTTAAAGATGTTTAGAGTAAATGGTAAGCTTAATAAAGAATCATATGAAGTTGGAAGAGCAAAGGCTTTTTCTCCAGGTTGGTTAGAAAATGGTTCAATATGGCTTCATATGGAATATAAGTACTTATTAGAACTGTTAAAAAATGGTCTGTATGAAACTTTTTATCAAGTATTTAATGATGTCTTAATATCTAATCAAGATCCAAAAATATATAAACGAAGTATTTTTGAAAACTGCTCGTTTATCTTAAGTAATTTAAATCAGGATGTTAATAACCATGGTAGAGGATATATTGCAAGACTAAGTGGTGCAACAGCAGAGTTTATTGATCTATGGACTAGAATTAGTTTTGGAAATAGACCATTTAAATATATAAATAATCAACTAATCTTTAAACCAAAACCAATCTTATCTAAAGAACTTTTTACTAAGAAAAAAAGTAATATAAAAGTTCAAATGAGTGAAAATAAAAGTAAACAAGTACTTTTAGAGAAAAATACTTATTCAGTAAAATTTTTAAAAGATACTATGATTGTTTATCATAATGAAAAAATGAAAAACACTTATGGAACTAATAAAGCAGAAGTTAAAAAAATAAAGTTATCATATTTTAATAAAAAAACATGTCTGGTTCAAAACAACAAAGTTATTAAAAAAAATGCTATTGATATAAGAAATGGATCAGTTGAAAGAATAGATATAAGTTTAATTTAAAATATCTACCAAACAAAGTTTCTAATGGAGGAATTACATATTGTTTTTTAAAAGATATATTTCAGTTAAAGATTCAAATAAAAAATTATCTAAAACAAGTTTTAAAAATTTAAATAACAAATCTAATAATAAAATCATAATTGATGATACTAAGACTTATCAATCAATTATTGGTTTTGGAGGTGCCTTTACTGAAGCAGCCTGTTATACATTAGATAAAGTATCTAAAAAGACAAAAAATAAGGTGCTTAAGGCATATTTTGATCAAGAAAATGGTTTAGGATATAACTTAGGAAGAATATCAATTAATAGCTGTGATTTTTCTTTAAAAAACTATACTTATGTTCAAGAAAATGATAAAACTTTAAGTACTTTTGATATTTCACGAGAAGAGAAATGGACTATTCCAACAATAATAAATGCCAAGGATATAAGGGGGGGAGAAATTAAATTATTAGCTTCCCCCTGGAGTCCACCTCCCTGGATGAAAACAAATAATAATATGAATAATGGTGGCAAACTTTTAAAAAAATATTACCAATCCTGGGCTAATTATTATGTTAAATTTATAGATGAGTTTAAAAAGAGAGATATAGCAATCTGGGGTGTCACAGTACAAAATGAACCTGCAGCTGTACAAAGTTGGGATTCATGTATATATAGTGCAGAAGAAGAAAAAGATTTTATAAAAAATTATTTAGGTCCTACCTTAAAAAATAATAATCTTAATAATATAAAAATACTTTTTTGGGATCATAATAGAGATAAGATTATAAATAGAGCTACAACAGTTTTATCAGATAAAAAAGCAGCTAAATACATATGGGGTACAGCTTTACATTGGTACCTTAGTGAGGATTTCAAAAATGTTGGTGAAGTACATAAAAGATTTCCTAATAAACATCTATTATTTACAGAAGGAACTCAGGAAAATGGATTACATATAGGATCATGGAAAACAGGTGAACGTTATGCTAGAAACATGATTGGTGATCTAAATAACTGGGTTAGAGGTTATATAGACTGGAATCTATTTTTAGATGAATTAGGTGGGCCTAATCACGTTAAAAATTATTGTGATGCCCCAATAATTATAAATACAAATAATGATCAAGTAATCTTCAATAGTTCATATTATTATATAGGACATTTTAGTAAATTTATTAAAGAAAATGCCTTACGAATAAACTCTAAAGTAAATAACAAAAAATTAAAAGTAGCTGCCTTTAAAAATCCAAATAAAGAAGTTGTAGTGGTCATTTTAAATGAATCAAACCAAAAAATTAATTTTAAATTAAAATATAAGGATACTAAGATAAATAATATATCACCAAAACGATCTATTCAATCTATATTAATTTCAGGAGGGATTCAAAATTAAAAAATATATAATAATAACTATTATTTTTTTACTATTATTAGGATCAGTTGGCCTTTATGCTGAAAATAATGAAAACCTTAATAAAAGTATTCCAACTCCCTATAAAGAGCTTACTTTAATCTGGCAAGATGAATTTAACTATGAAGGTTTACCAAATCAAAGCAAATGGACTTATGATGTAGGTGGGCACGGATGGGGTAATGGTGAAAAACAATACTATACTGAAAATAAAAAAGAAAATGCATGGGTCAAAAATGGTAGGTTATATATAACTGCTAGAAAAGAAAATTATAAAAAAAATGAATATACTTCAGCTAGATTAGTTACTAAAAACAAAGGAGATTGGTTATACGGAAGAATAGAAGTAAAAGCTAAGCTTCCGCAAGGTAGAGGAACCTGGCCTGCTATTTGGATGCTACCCACTAAGTTTAAATATGGACAATGGCCTGGGAGTGGTGAAATTGATATTATGGAACATGTAGGATATGATATGGAAAGAGTTCATGGCACTGTCCATACCAAAAGTTTTAATCATTCTATTAATACACAAAAAGGTAATTCTCTTATTATTGAAAATGTTCATAAAAAATTTAATGTCTACAGTATAGAATGGTATCCTAACAAAATATTATTTTTCATTAATGACAAACATTACTTTACATTTAATAATAGAAAAAAAAGTTGGCAAGAATGGCCCTTTGATATTCCCTTTCATTTAATCCTTAATATCGCTGTAGGAGGGGGTTGGGGCGGTATAAAAGGAATTGATGACAGTATATGGCCACAAACTATGGAAGTAGAATATGTACGGGTATATGACCTGAATTTAGACCAAAGAGATCAAACTCCACCTACAACACCTAATAATATTAAGAGTGAAATAAATCCTATTAGCGCAAAACTAAATTGGGATAATTCTAATGATGATTTTGGTCTAAAAGAATATAGAATATACTTAAATAACAAATTAATAAGTAAATCAAATCAAAGTAACTATAAAATTAATTATCTAAAACCAGAAACTAAATATAATCTATATATTGAAGCTATTGATTATGCAGATAATAAGTCAAAATCTAAAAGTTATGACTTTATAACACCAAAATTAAATCACCATCCAGTTCCTGGAAAAGTTGAAGCAGAAGATTATTTATCTATGGAAAAAGGAGTAGAAACTGAAAAGACAAAAGATCTAGGTGGGGGAGTAAACCTCTGTTATATCGGTGACCATGATTGGATGGAATATACAATCGATGTAAAAGAAAGTGGAAACTATCAAGCTTTATTAAGATCTGCTGCAGTAATTGAAGGCGAAGTTCAAATTAAAGATGAAAATAATAAGATCTTATCTACAATCGAAGTACCAGTAACTGATGATTGGCAAAACTGGACTACTGTTAGATCAAATCAATTTACTTTACAAAAAGGCAAACAAAAGATAAAAGTTTATACTACTATAGGAGGTTTTAATTTTAATTGGTTTAAGATCCTTAAAGCTAAATAAAAAAATGATTTGAATCAATAAAAATATAATCTTACTAATAGAGTAGGATTAGCCTTTTACAGCTGGGACCTCTCGCCGAACTGCACGTTCGGAATTACCGTATACAGCTCTCTGCTCCCGTTGCCCCATCTCAAGGAGTAAGTCAGCGTCTCTGTGTTGCCACAGATGTAAATTTTACTCCTTTCAGGACAATGTGGTAAGTAGTGATTTGAGTCCCTGCTTCTGTAATTCAGAAGTTGGGATTCTATAATTTTGATTATCTGACTTTTTCTTTTCCATAAAGG
>JAIPEV010000104.1 GCA_021736965.1 Halanaerobiales bacterium
TCAAGAGATCAGTTTGCTAAGTTTTATTGGCCTACTCTAAAGAAAGTTATATTAGGACTAATTGAAGAAGGATTAGTTCCTTGTCTATTTGTCGAAGGAGCATATAATAATAGATTAGATTTCTTAAAAGACAAAGATCTACCAAAAGGTAAAGTATATTGGTTCTTTGATAAAACTGATATGGTAAAAGTTAAAGAAAATCTTTCAAATAAAGCTGCTTTTGGTGGTAATGTACCTGGTTCAATGTTGAAAACAAGTACACCTGATAAAGTAGAAGCATATGTAAAAGATCTAATTGAAAAGGTAGCTGGCGATGGAGGATATATGTTAACAAGTGGTGCTGTAATTGATGATGCAGAAGAAGAAAATATAAAAAAAATGATAGAAGCTGGTAAAAAATATGGTAAATATTAAAAACTAATATTATCTAGAGGGGGTTAAACCCCTCTTTTTATTAACTGGGGTGTTATTTTTGATAACAGATAAATATATTGATATAAATAAAAATTATTATAGATGGCTAATATTGGGTTTAGGTTGGATTTCATACTTTGTAATTGCAATGGCCTGGTATATTATGCCTACTTTAGAACATAAAATAATTGAGTTATATAATATTACACCTGTTCAATACTCGACTGCTTTAACTATTCCTTTTCTGTTTGCAGGGATTATGTCATTAGTGGGAGGGATATTAGCTGATAATTTAGGTATTAAAAAAGCTGCAACAATAGGAATTATCTTATCAGGGGTTGGAATTTTACTTAGAGCAAGTACTAGTAGTTATTTGAATTTATTAATTCCAATGATTATTGTAGGAGTAGGGATGGGTTTGATTTTACCCAATCTACCTAAACTTGTTAGTATTTGGTTTCCTCCTGATGAAACTGGATTAGCAACTGGAATATATAATACAGGTTTAATGGCTGGACTTGCTACAGGATTAGTTATTGCACCATATATTCCAAATTGGTTTAGTGGAAATATAGTATTAGGTATTTTAATTATATTATCTGGTATTTTATTTTTTTGTTTCGTAAAAAATTCACCACCTGGTAAGAAGATACCTGATACTACTGTATTTGAAGGTATTAGCACAGCGATTAAAAGTAAAAACTCTTGGTTAGTATCAATTTCTTTATTTTTATCATTAGCTGGAATGATTTCTTTACAAGGTGCTTTACCGGGAGGTTTAAACAAAATATATAATATTCCAATGTCGATAGGTGGTAGAGTTGCGTCCTTAATTTCATACTTTGGGATATTAGGTTCAATAACTCTTCCTTTTATTGCAAATAAGTTTAATAATAGAAAAATATTTGTTATATTAATACCTATAATATTTTCTACAATAATGTATATAACATGGCTTTTAGGATCTAATATGTATATATTATGGATTGGTACCATTATAGCAGGATATGTTGCTGGAGGAGCACTTCCACTTCTGATGGAAGTTCCCACCTTTTTACCTAGAATTAAAGATGATCCAGTACAACAACAGCATGTTGGTGGTGCTGCTGGAATGCTAACAATGCTTATGAATATAGGAGGATTTGTTGGTCTAAGTTTTATAGTGATGCCTCTTATTATAAGATATGGTTATAGTTTTGGTTTTTTTGTAGCAGCTTTATTATTTGCTTCTCAAGCTCTATTTAATTCAAGGATAAATTTCCCATAATATAACTTTTATTAAAATATAAACTGTTTTTTTATATCCTTATCTATTTTTATTAATAGCTAAGGATTTCTTTTTTTATCTTTCAATAAATGATATAATTTTTGTAAAAGAGAAATAGTAGGTGTTAATATGAGATATAATGTTGTAGCCTGTAATACATTAAGAGATGAGATTAATAAAGTATTAAAGAATATTAATTTATATCCAGAAATTATATGGATAGATTCTGGTTTACATAACTTTCCAGAAAAATTAAACAAAATAATACAAAAGGAAATTAATAATATAGATAACAATAAAGATATATTATTACTTTTTGGATATTGTGGAAAATCAATATTGAATGTTAAGTCAGAAAGTTCACGAATAGTTTTTCCAAAGGTAGATGATTGTATATCATTATTTTTAGGTTCTAATGAAAAAAAACAACAGTTAGAAAAGATTGCTCCTTCATATTATTTTACAAAGGGATATTTAGAAAATGAAAATAATATTTGGCAAGAATATCAATATTGTATAAAAAAATATGGTAAAGAGAAATCTACAAGTTTAATGAAAAGAATGCTACATAATTATAGATATATAAGACTAATAGATACAAAAGCCTATGACCTAAACAATGTAATTAATAAAACTAAAATGATTGCTAATGAGTTTGATTTAAGACATCAAGTTGTTAAGGGAAATTTAAAAATTTTATATCAGGCATTTTTAAAAGAGTGGAAAGAAAATTTTGTGATTAAAGATAAAAACGAAGAAATCAATTTAGCAGATATTGGATTAGATCTTAATTCAAGGCATCTCTGTAGTAATAATTTACTGTAATATATAATAATGAATAATTTTGTAATGTTTGCATTATGTAAACTTTTATGTTATTCTTTTATAAGTAAACGATAACTAACATATGGAGTTGTTAAAATGTCAAAAACAAGAAAGAGTAGTCCAGAAAGAAAAAAAGAAATATTAGAAGTCGTCCAAAAAATAATCTATGAAGATGGATTTTATAATCTTACAATTAGAAATATAGCAAGAAAGTTAGATATCTCTGAAGCTGCAATATATCGGCATTTTAGTGATAAAGAAGATATTATTGATAGGTTAACTGATCTTGTCTTTAATCAAGAATGTTCATTTAAAAAAATTAATGATAATAACTCTGTAAAATTATTAAAAAAATTCATCGAGCAACAGATAGATAAGTTTGAGAATAATCCCTATTTGTCTACGATAAGCTTTCAAGATGATATCTTTAGAGAGTATCCCAGGATAAAGAAAAAATTTATTAACCATCAAAAAGAAAGAGAAGATCAAATAGTTAAGATGATTAACGAGGGAATAAAAGAGGGCTTAATAAGAGATGATATAAATCCAAAAGCATTTGCTTCAATATATATGGGCAGTATAAGAATAGCAGTATCAAAGTGGAAAAATGATAAATTTTCTCATCCGATAAGAAAAGTACTTTTCGATATAAAAGAAGAGTTATTTAAATATGTAGAGTTAGAGGAGGAAAATTAATGGTTGCGATCTCAATTAATCTAATTACTATAGTTCTTTTAATATACACGGTATTTAAAGATATTAAAAAGGCAAAGAAAGCCTTAGTAAGAGCATTTATAAAAGCAGTAAATATTTTGCCTATGCTTTTAGTTATTATTGTAATGATAGGGTTAATATTTGGTTTTATACCCCCTGATTTAATTAAAAGTTACTTAGGTTCTGATAATAATATTATCCAAATAGTTTTAGCCTCATTATTTGGTGCATTAACAATGATTCCGAGTTTGGTCGCTCTACCTCTAGCCGGTTCATTGATTGAAGCAGGTGCATCATATACACCGGTAGCTGCATTTATTACAACTCTAACAATGGTTGGATTTGTTACTCTACCCATCGAATTAAAAGAACTAGGTAAAAAAGTAACAGTTCTTAGAAATGTATTTGCGTTTATTTTCGCAGTTATTATAGCTTTATTGATTGGGGGCTTAATTTAAAGTATGAATAAAAAAGATGAACAGATTAGTCTAAAGAAAAAATTAAAAAAAGGACTTTCAAATACCCTAAAATATCTCGTTGCAATAACTATAATATTGATAATATTATATCAATATTTTCCTAAACAGATATTTTCTTCATTAGTAATATCAAAAAAATATGGTATAGAGATGGTAACAATATTTCCTGCTGTATTAATACTAATGGGACTTGCAGATGTATGGATACCAAAGTCTTTAATCAATAAATATCTGGGTAAGGAGTCTGGGCTAAAAGGGATATTAATTTCAATTTTTCTGGGAACACTTCCCACAGGACCCTTATATATAGCTTTCCCAATTGCTTCTGAACTTTTAGTTAAAAAGGCTAGGTTAAGTAATGTTATGATATTTTTAGGTGTGTGGGCTTCTCTAAAGATTCCGCAGATAAGTGTAGAAATAAAATTTTTAGGTATTAAATTTGCTATTTTAAGATTTATATTTACCTTAATTTCAATAATTCTTATTGGCTATCTAATTGAATATATAGTTAACAAAAAGGAAGTAGTTAGTTGAAAGAAAAAGTGAGAGCTGTATGGAAATATTTGATTTAAAAGAGATAACTGTTGGTATTGATCATCATAAACCACAAAAACTTTTTTATAAAAATGATAAAGTCAAAATGAAAGTTACTGATCTTAAATCCGGAAGATAGGATTCCTTAGTAGGTAATGGATTGAGATCTAATATTTTACTGTATTGAAGGTGAAGTAGAAATAATTGTAAATGACGATAAAAACAAACTAAGCAGCGGGTAATCTTTAATAACTAAACCCGCTAATTTATCAATGAATAGTAAACAAGGGGCAAAGATATTAGGAGTTCAGATTAGATAAACCTAAATTAATAGATCTATAAAGAGTCTAGCTAGACCTAAGAAAGCAAAAAAACCAAAAACATCTGTTGCTGTAGTTAAAAAGATAGCAGAAGCTAAAGCGGGATCAACACCAATAGTTTGTAAACCGATTGGGATTAAAAAGCCAAAAAGACCTGCCAATAAGAGATTTATAATCATAGCAGCAAAAATTATTAGACCTAAATAGGGGTTGCCATAAATTAGATATAGTATTAAACCTGTGACAGCTCCGATAGCTAAACCATGTAAAATTCCTAAAGTGCTTTCTTTTAAGAGTAACTTCCACTTATTTTCATTTTCAAGTTCACCAAGGGCGATTCCTCTAATTACAATTGATAGGGTTTGAGTACCTGCATTACCACCCATACCAGCAACAATTGGCATTGCTGCGGCAAGTGCAACTACTTTTACTATAACATCTTCAAACAAACCGACTGTTAGAGCTGCCAGAAAAGCAGTACCTAAATTTATATATAACCAAGGTAATCTTCTTATAATTGATTTTCGCAAAGGACTATTTATACTTTCTTCTTCATTGACTCCGACCATTTTAAACATATCCTCAGTATTTTCTGCTTCGATTACATCAATAATATCATCAACTGTAATTATGCCTAATAAATAGTTATTTTTATTAACAACTGGAATTACAGATAAATTATACTTTGCAACCTGTTGGGCTACAATTTCTTGATCTGTTTCTGAAGAGACAGTTATTAAATTATCTTCCATAATCTCCTCTAATTTAATTTCATTAGGATAGTTAAATATATCTCTTAAATCAACCTTACCAATCAGGGATTTGTCAGTATCCATTATATATATTGTATCAATCACTTCGGTTTTGGGACCTATTTCTTTGATTTTATCTAAGGCTTGACTAATTGAAATATTTTTCTTTAGTAATATGTATTCTGTAGTCATCAATCCACCAGCAGACTCTATATTATAGCCTAATAATTTTTTTAGAGTAGAAGCCTCATCTTTTTTCATATGTTTTAGGAGTTCTTTTCTAAGACTAATTGGTAAATTTCCTAATATATCTGCTATATTATCTTTAGCCATATATGAAATTATTTCAACTATTTGTTCAATATTTTTCTTTTTAAGAATTGTAATCTGAAGTTCTTCTTCTGCTTGCTCAATTATTTTAGCAAGATCTTCACTAGCTAATAAGTCTGTGAATTCTGCAATTTTGTCATCTTCTAATTTAAATAATGTTTCAGCAATATCTATGGGATAATTATCTTCAATCCAAGTTTCATTTATTACTGCATCTTCTTTTATATATCGAAAAATATCTTGTTTTAAATTTTTTGTATCATCTACCATAGTTATCCCTCCAATTTATTATAGTAGTAGAAATAGTAACTTTAATAAAATTATAACATATAATAACTTTAAATAAAATAATTCACATAAGCTATAATTAGAAATAAATAAAAGTGAAATTTTATTAATTTAAAAATATAACTGATAAGTCTATTATAATAACAAGTTAAAATAAAAAAAGGTAGGTCAATTTACAAATACTAATAACCGGTGGAGCATATGATGTTTATGATTAAAAAGAATGAATAGATGTCAAGGGTAGGTTTTAATAGTTTTTGATGTAGTACTTCAGTTCATCTAAATTTCAATTCCTGCTGTCTGTAGAAATCTTAAAGAATTAATAAGACAACTGTAGGCATATAAACCTCTTATAAAAAATGGTTAAGCACCTCCTACAGGCTAAAAATATGGAAAAGCGATATTAAAACCAGGTAAACATTGGCATGTTGACATCCTCCTCGCC
>JAIPEV010000105.1 GCA_021736965.1 Halanaerobiales bacterium
AACTTATCTCCCATAAAAAGCATTAATAAAATAACATCTGCCTGTTTGATTACTTGATACTTCCAGATAGTTAATGGATGCCAGTTATTAACAAGAGGCAGTTGATCAATTGGAATATTTTCAATGTCAATATCTTCTTTATAGATAAATGAATCATCCTGTGGATTAATTTTAAGCTTCTCATTATATGGTAGATACATATTATTAGATGCTTTCTCCCATTTACTTACCTCTCTATCGAATAAGTTAATTATATATTTGATTTCTTTAAGTTTATCTCTTTTCTTTGCTTTGAGTTCTTTATATGCTTCAACTGCAAATTGTAAGTTAAACTTAGCCATATAGTTAGTATAACAGTTATTATTTGCTGCTGGTTTATATTCATCAGGACCACAAGCTTCATTTATACAAAACTTATTATCTTTTAACTTTTCAAAATGGCCTAAACTGAGCCACATCCTGGCAGTTTCAAATAATATTTCAGCACCTTTATTATATAAAAATTCTTTATCATCTGTAGCCTTTACATACTTATATATTGCAAAAGCAATATCTGCATTTATATGATACTGAACGGTCGAACCTAAAAAGTTACCAGATGCTTCTTTACCATTTATAGTTCTCCAGGGAAATAAAGCTCCCTTTAGTTTCATCCTTTGAGCGTTATCTCTTGCTTTATCTAATATTTTATACCTATAACTTAATAATTTCTTAGCAATCTCCGGGTGACTATAAATATAATAAGGAATAATGTATGTCTCTGTATCCCAAAAGTAATGACCTTCATAATATTCACCAGAAAGCCCTTTTGCTGCAATATTTGTTTCTCCGTTTCTACCTGTTGATTGAAGTATTTGAAAAGCATTATACCTAAAAGCCTGTTGTAAAGATTTGTCTCCTTCTATTTGAACATCAGAATACTTCCAGTAATTATTTAGATAATTTACTTGTTCTTTTTTAAGATAAGAAAATCCATTATTTTTTAAAATCAAATTGATATCTTGCTCACACTGGTATAAAATATCTTCTTTAGGGATATCTTTTGAACTATAAAAAGAAGCTAACTTCTCTAATTGATAACTCCTACCTTTTTTACAATCAATTTCAAATACTTCTTTAATTTCTTTTTTGTTAACTATATCAGTTTTGGTAATCGAATTATCATTTAAATTTATTAAAGTGTTTTCTATATTACATCCAATAGATATCTCTGAATTATTAGTTTTCATTAATAAAAACAACTTACCGTCTTTAATACCTTTATCAATAATGCTTAAAGCTCTTTTATTTCTTAAATGATGATGGTTTTTGACATCTCCACTAAGTTCACTAAAAAACCTTATCATGCCACTAAAGTTAAGGGGAGTAACTTCATATCTGATTGCACCAAGATGAATATGCTTAAAAGAAATTATCCTTTCAATATCTAAGTTTACTTTTTTACCTTGAGGAGATTCCCAAACTAAAGTTCTCTTTAAATATCCTTTTTTAATATTTAAAACCCTTTCATAGTCAATAATTTCTCCTTTTAGCATATTAAATTTCTCGTCTTCAATATATAAATTTATCTTTTCCCAATCCATTAAATTTACCATAGTTTGATAATATTTAGGTTGTTTAGGAGCAAACTCTCCATAGATGATCTCTTCATTTTCATAAATACCATTTATGTAAAAACCAGGAGTACTTTGACCTGTTAACTCTTGATAATCTTCTTCAAATGTACCTCTAAGACCCATATAACCATTCCCTAAGGAAAAGATAGTTTCATTATGATGATTGTTTCTAATAGTAAATGTCTTTTCTCTAATCTGCCAAGGTTCATAATCATATAACGGTAATTTTTCACTTTTTAATCTATGGTAAGTAAGCACAAAAACTCCTCCTCAATTTATCTCAATTATACTTTGAATCTAATTAAAAATAATTTTTACCTATTCCAACCACTTTTTCTTTTTGAAATCAATAGATAGGCAAAGAAAGGTGCACCTAAAAGAGCAGTTATAATACTTATTGGTATTTCAGCACCTGTTAAAGAACGAGCGATATCATCCATTATTAATAAAAAACCAGCTCCTAATAAGCCAGAAGCAGGAACCATATAACGATGATCAGCTCCAACAATAAATCTTGAAATATGGGGTACTACTAATCCAACCCAGCTTACTTGTCCTACAGTGGCAACTGAAGCTGAGACCATTAGTGTACTAAAAAATAGCATTACCCGTCTTATTAACTTAACATTAACCCCCATTGATATTGCTTCTTCTTCTCCCATTGATAACACATTTAGATACCAACGAATAACAATTAAAATTAAGATTCCAGTAATAATAAAAGGGGCTGCAAATAACACTTCATCCCAACCTGTTCTGCTAAAACCTCCCATTAACCAAAAAACTATACCTGGTAGCTTTTCATAGGGGTCAGCCATGTACTTCAAAATTGAAATAAAGGCATTAAATAATGAACCAACAACTATACCAGCTAAAACCATCATCATTATCAGATTTGTTTTTCCTAATTTAGAAATAAAATAAGTTAAAAGTACAGCAACTATCCCAAATGCAAAGGCCAGTAAATAAATGACTGTAAAAGATTCAAATGATAAAATCATTCCCAGGGCAGCACCAAAGCTTGCACCTGCAGATACACCTAAAATATCAGGAGATACTAAGGGATTTCTAAATACACTTTGATAGCTTGCTCCAGCCACTGACAGAGCTGCTCCAACTCCCATTACTAATAATATCCTTGGTAACCTGATGTATAAAAATACTGACTTTTCCATGTTAGTAAGTTGAAAACCTTTTATAAAGTTTAAAAATGGTATATCAAATCGACCAATAAATAATGAAATAAGCATTATTATAAAGGTAATTACCATTATAAATATCAATTTATTTTTATTATTCATTATCTCACTATCTAACAAGGTTATTACCTCCTGCTGACAACATTATTTCTTTTATTAGTGTATATTAATTAATTATCTTTTACAAATTTTTTCTAACTGTTAAATGAACAATTTCTCTAATATGAAGTTCAGTACTGTTAATGATTTTTACATTTCTAGAAGCTATAACATCTATGATTGAACTTAGCTCTGTACAACCTAAGATTATAGAATCAATATCTCTATACATTAATTCATCAATTATACTATTAATATAAAATTTAGAATCAGCACTTACATTATTATTAATCAGTTCATTTACAATTATATCATTAAGCTCTTCTATTTCCTTTTTGCCCGGGATAATAACCTTTTGATTATATTTTTCTTCTAATATTCTTTGGTAAAATCCATCATTTATTAAATATTTTGTAGAAAGCAAACCAGGCTTTTTACACCAAGATTTACTTAGTTTTTTGCCAACTGCCTCAACAATATTTACAATTGGAATATCTATCGTTTCCTGGATTTTATCAGCAATTTTATGAACCGTATTTGAGGGGATTACTAAAAAATTAGCACCTGCTAATTCAATCTGTTTTGCTTTTGGGATTAAAATATCTTCAATTTCATCCCACCTATTTTCTTTTTGTAACTTTAGTATTTGCTCAAAGTTAACACTAATCATTATTATCTCAGGATTAATCTTATTATTTCTAATTTGGTTTATATAAGTATTTATTTTATTATAATACAAAGAAGTAGAATACCAACCCATACCACCTAATATTCCAATTTTTCTCACTTTGTTTACCTCCAAGCTTGGTTTTCATAAATTATTTATTTTTAAAATATGAGATTATCCCTTCCTTTAAAAAATTAATTTAAAACCATCATTATTTAATAATATTATAGCATTAGTAACTTAAATTTTAAAAAATAAATCCTCCCAACTATCATACTTATAATAAGGGAGGAATACTATGTTCTTTGATAATGCTTCTTTTGTTATCTCATTTATAATATTCTTTACTTTTTAAATATATCCTCCTTCTAATGTAAGAAATGTCTATTATTAATAAAGTACATAGCTATACCTAATTTATCTGCTCTTTTGATTACTTCTTTATCTCTTATCGAGCCACCTGGTTGTATTATTGCCTTAATATTTAGTTTGGCTGCTTTCTTTACCGTATCAGGAAATGGTAAAAAAGCGTCTGAAGCAACAACTGCTCCCTTACTTCTTCCTTTAGACTTCCTTCCAGCAATAATCATTGAGTCAATGCGGCTCATTTGACCCGCTCCAACTCCCACAATCATCTCATCTTTAACAATCACTATAGCATTAGATTTTACATGTTTTACAGCTTTATAGGCAAAAACCATATCTTTTTTTGTTTTTAGATTCACTTTATTTTTAGTAACTTGTTTTAAATCATCTATACTATAGGTTAATAGATCACGATCTTGAACTAATAGTCCACCATTAACCTTTTTAAAGTCTGGTACCTTAACAACATTTTCTAAATTTAAAGTATCAACTTTTAACATTCTTATTGAGTTCCATCTATTATATAATATATTGCAGGCTTGATCAGAATAATTAGGTGCAACTATTACTTCTATAAATTTATTACCTTTTACAAGCTCTTGGGCAGTATCTTTATTTACTGATCTATTTAATGCAATTATACTTCCAAAAGAAGATAATGGGTCACCACTATAGGCCCTTTTGAATGCCTTGATAATATTATCTGCTGAAGCTAAGCCACATGGGTTTGTGTGTTTTATAATAGCTACAGTAGGTTTTTTATCGAACTCTTTTAATAACTCAATAGCTGCATCTGTGTCATTTATATTATTAAAAGATAACTCCTTATCACCAATTACTTTTATTGTATTTGTTATTGATGTTTCTTTATTATTTCTTTCTCGATAAAATGCTGCTTTTTGATGTGGGTTTTCTCCATATCTTAAATCCATTTTTTTATAGTATGGTTTTATATATATTTCAGGAAACTTATAATTATCTTTAGTTTGATTAAAAAAATATTCTTGGATTATAGAGTCATACTCTGCAGTATGATTAAAAGCTTTAAAGGCAAACATTTTTCTAAACTCTAAATCAATATGTTTTTTATTTTTTATCTTTTTTATAATTGTTTGGTAATCACTAGGATCAGTTACTATAAGAACATCACGTAAATTTTTTGCTGCTGCTCTAATCATTGTAGGTCCACCTATATCAATATTTTCTATGATAGTATCAAAATCAATATCTACTCTATCAATAGTTTCAGCAAAAGGATATAGGTTGCAAACAACTAAATCAATCGGTTTAATATTAAACTTTTCTATTTCTTTTTGATCTTCATTATTGTTTCTTCTAGCTAAAATAGCTCCATGTATCTTGGGGTGTAAGGTTTTGACCCTACCATCCATCATTTCAGGAAAATTTGTGATATCAGATATTTCTCTTAAATCTATATTGCTTTTTTTTAGTTTTTTTGCAGTTCCTCCTGTAGAAATAATATCAATACCATTTTGACTAAGAACTTTTGCTAGTTTAACTATATCTTTTTTGTTATAAACACTTAAGAGTGCTCTTTTAATTTCAGACATCTTATCTCTCCTCAATAATCACAGTTCTGTTTTTTAACTTTACTTTATTTAAAGATAAAAGTTTAATTACTTCTGGTAGTATTTTATGTTCATCCTTTAAAATTCTTTTAGACAAACTATTTACTGTATCATTAGAATCTACTACTACTGCCTTTTGTTTTATAATAGGTCCACTATCAACACCCTTATCTACAAAGTGAACGGTACATCCACTGACCTTCACACCATAATCTAAAGCCTGTTGCTGGGCATTTAGACCTGGAAAAGATGGTAATAAAGATGGATGTATATTAATTATCTTAGGATAATAGTAATCAATAAAATAAGGTGATAGTAATCTCATATATCCCGCTAAAACAATTAGATCAATACTTTGACCATCGATTATATTAATTATCTCTTTTTCATATTCTTTACTTTTTTTATAATTGCAATCATTAACTGTATAAGTACAGATATCACTATCTTTTGCTCTTTTTAAGCCTAAAACATCTTTATTATTACTAATTACACATTTTATTTCAATATTATTATTTTTTATATGTAATCTATCTATTATAGACTGTAAGTTACTACCCTTTCCTGATATTAAAACAGCAACTTTAAAAATTATAATCACCCTTTCAAGACAACCTTATTATCACCTTCTATTATTTTCCCTATTATATTAGCTTCTTGTCCCAGATCATTTAATAAGTTTATAATATGATTAGCTATTTTGTTATTAACTACTAAAACCATCCCTATTCCCATGTTAAAGGTTTTAAACATCTCTTCTTTTCTTATTTTTCCTCTTTTTTGAATATCATTAAAAATATC
>JAIPEV010000106.1 GCA_021736965.1 Halanaerobiales bacterium
TCACTTACTTTTTTAATTTCTTCTTTTAAATTACTAAAGTCAGCTGAGAGTATTGAAGGGGCAAATCTAACCATAGAAATCCTCCTCTTTTTCTTTTAACTCACTATATATTTTTTTATAGTTCAAAAATCTTTTTTTAGATATTTCATCTCTTTTTAATGCCTTTTTAACTGCACATCCAGGTTCATGGGTATGGCTGCAAGTACTAAACTTACATTTCCCATTATAGTTTTCAAATTCAGGAAAATAATACTTAAGATTATCTGAAGTAACATCTCTAATATCAATATTAGTAAATCCAGGAGTATCAACAACGAAACCATTTCTTTTTAATGGTATCAACTCAACATGTCTTGTCGTATGGACTCCTCTTTTTGACTTTTTACTAACATCTTTTGTAGGTAATTTTACATCATCTACTATACTATTAATTAATGTTGACTTACCACTACCACTTGGTCCTGCTATTACAGATAAACTATTTTTAAGTTCTTCATATAGTTTATCTAAACCTAGATGTTTTTTTGCACTAATATAGAAAATATCATAACCTATTTTTCCATATATATTTAACTCCTCTTTGATACTATCTAAATTATTCACTAAATCAATTTTATTAAAAACAACTATTGGTATTAGACCTGATGATTCAGCCATCAAAATAAATCTATCCAATAAGTTAAAATCTAATGGGGGTTCTTTTAATGAATGTAGTATTAAAACCTGATCTATATTTGCAACTTTGGGTCTGTCTAATAAGTTTTTTCTATCTTTTAAATCTACTACTATTTCATTATCGATATCAACTATTACATGATCACCTGGATAGATAGTCTTTTGTATTTTACCTCTTATTCTACATCTCATAATATTATTTTTGACTTTCACAAAGAAAAACCCACCTAAGGTCTTGGTTATAATACCTTCCATCAATTACCTCCTAATATTAATTACCTATTTTTTTTGTTTTGATCAGCTGATCATCTCTATATATATTAATTGTAGTTGGACCGACACTGTATATTTTTTTATTTATAAATTGTCCTGGGTTATGAACTTCTTGATAAATTACTTCTTCTCCATTACTGTCATTAACAACAATTTTTATCTCCTGTTGATTACTGCCAACAATATTAATAGCTATATTAGTTTGGTGTTCTGTATAATTTCCACTATTAATTAAACCGGTACTAATCGTAAGATCAATGTTAGATTTTTCAGGAACATTCTCTCCAGCTTCAAACTGTTGACTTATTATTAAACCTTCATCATATCTGGTTGATTTAGTATAGTTTAGCATACCAACTTCTAATCCATTATTTACAATTATATCAAATGCCCTATCTTTTTTGATCCCCAAAAGATTAGGCATTGATATCATATTTGGCTGAGGTCCTTTACTTACAACAAAGTATATTTCTGTATTTATTTCAGTCTCTGTTTCAGGTTCTACAGACTGTGAAATAATATAGTTTTGATCAATCTCTTCACTATATTCATACTCGACTTCACCGAGGATTAATCCCAGGTTATCTAATATAACTTCAGCTTCTCTTAACGGTCTACCTTCAAAGTTCGGTATCTGTACTAACTTTGGACCTTTACTGACGGTGACAACAATCTGTCTAGTCTGTTTAACTCGTTCTCCAGGAATTGGTTCTTGAGAAATAATGTGACCTTTCTTAACTTCATTATGGAAGACCTCTTCTTCAGACTTGACTACTGTTAAGCCTGTCTGTGAACCAATATCAGTAGCTTCTTTATAGCTTACTCCTATCAGATCAGGTACCTTTACAATAGGTACATCTGTATAAGTTCTTAAAAAATAGAAAAATCCAAAGATAGAGGCAGAAAAAAAGATTATAAGAACTAGAGTCCAGATTATAACTTTTTTATATTTTTTGTTTTTATTTTGATTATTAGCACTTAGTCTAGTTTTATTCTTTTTAATTTTATCTTGATTAACTACCTTGCTTTTTTCCCTCAATTCATTTTTGTCAATTACTCTTGTTTTATTATTTTTACTTTCAATTTCTAAAGTATCAATTTTACTATCCTTTATTTTAATATTTTTTAAGGCTTGTATAAGTTCTTTCCGTAGGATTGACGTATTACTGAATCTATCTTTAGGTTCTTTTGATAGTGCTTTCATTACTAGATTATTAACTCTATCAGGTATTTTGGGATTTATATCCTTAAGATTTCTTGGTTCTGATTGAATATGTTTTAATGCAACTGAAATTGGGCTGTCTCCTTTAAAAGGAACCTGGCCGGTTAGCATTTCATATAAAACGATTCCTATTGAGTAAATATCTGAATAGGTACTTATTTCTTGACCCTGAGCTTGTTCAGGTGAAAAGTAATGAGCACTTCCTATAACTGTATCAGTAATTGTCATTGTCGAAGAAGTTATAGCTCTTGCTATACCAAAATCAGTTACCTTTACCTGGTTTTTAGATGTTATCAATATATTGT
Organism: Halanaerobiales bacterium; assembly: GCA_021736965.1. GTDB lineage: Bacteria > Bacillota > Halanaerobiia > Halanaerobiales > M55B127 > M55B127. The sequence continues at coordinate 2,476 of JAIPEV010000106.1, forward strand.
GTGGTTTTATATCACAGTGTATAATGTTATTTTTATGAGCAATCTCAACGCCAGCCGTAACCTGATTTGCAATATCTAATGCCTCAGCTACAGTAAGTTTACCACGTTTTCTAATTATACTTTTTAAATCATTACCTTCAATATATTCCATTACAAGATATAGTGAGTCTTCACTTTCAACAATATCATAGATACTTACTACATTTGGATGAGTTATTCGAGCAACAGCTTTAGCTTCATGTCTGAACTTATTTACAAAGTCCTCGTCTGAAACAAATTCAGGTCTAAGCATTTTTATTGCTACTACTCTATCTAGGAGGATATCTTGAGCCTTATAGACTAAAGCCATTCCTCCACTACCTCTTTTTTCTTTTATTTTATATCTGTCATTTAATAATTTACCAATCATATAGACACCTCAAATAGTTAAATCTTACCTATTATTATAGTTATATTATCCTGCCCACCATTATCTAGAGCCTTTTTTCCCAGTTCATCCAAAATTTGTCTATGTTCATCATTTTTTTCAAATACAGCTTCAATCTGTTCAAATCTCAACATATCTGTTAAACCATCTGTACATAACATAATTAGAGTATCTGAATTTAATTTTATTTTATCAAGCTGGATTTCTAGGTTTTTATCAATACCCAGTGCTTGAGTAATAATATTTTTATTGGGATGATCAAATACTTGATCTGGATTTATTGCATTCTTTTTTACTAAATCATTAACTAAAGAATGATCGGTAGTAATCTGTTTTAGTTTATCTTGATAAATATATATTCTGCTATCACCCACATGACCAAAGTAAAGAATTTCTCCTTTAATCATTACAACCGTTAATGTAGTACCCATTTCTTTATATGCTTCTTTCTGGTTTGAAAAATCTATTATATACTTATTAGCCTCTATTATAGCTTTTTTTAATTGATCCAAAATACTTTCCTGATCATTAAAAGAAGAATTTTTGAGACTTTTTATTGCCAAATCAGAAGCAACTTCTCCAGCATTATGGCCTCCCATACCATCAGCAACAGCCAGTAATAAACTATCAGAACTTAACTGAGATATAAGATAACTATCTTCATTATTTTCTCTTATATTCCCTATGTTATTAAAAGCATGAAAACTCATAGTTAACCTCCATTTTTATAATCTGATCTTAGTTGCCCACAGGCTGCCTTAATTTTGGTTCCCTTTTCAATGCGTATCGATACAGGAATCTTGTTTTTTTCTAACTGTTCTTTAAAGTATTTTACTTTACTAAAATCAGCTTCTTTGAAATTAAATACCTTAACTTGATTGTAAGGGATTAAGTTAAGATGTGTCAATCTATTTTTCATTAAGTTAATCAACTGCTTTACATGGTGTTTTTTGTCATTTATCCCCTTAATCATTACATATTCAAATGTAACTCTCCTATTTGTGATATCTATATAGTAATCTATAGCATTAAACAGTTCATTTAAACTGTGTTTTTTATTTATCGGCATTAGCTTGTCTCTTAACTGATCATTGGGAGCATTTAAAGATATTGCCAAACCAATCTGATTATTGTCTTTAGCTAACTGTTTTATTTTATCAACAACTCCTGAAGTAGAGACAGTAATCTTTCTTTGCCCAATATTTAATCCTTTATCATTATTTAGTATCTCAATTGCCTTCATCACATTTTTATAGTTTAAAAAAGGCTCTCCCATACCCATAAAAACTATATTTGTAACTGGAGGTTTTTTAAATTCATCTTCACTTATATCAATCTGAGTCATTAAAATCTGTTCAATAATCTCCTCTACCTTTAAATTTCTTGTAAGACCATTAAGTCCAGTTGCACAAAACTTACAACCCAAAGAACAACCGATCTGACTCGAAACACAGATTGAATATCTATTTTTATTATTATATGGTAAGAAAACACTCTCAACAAAGTTTTCATCTATAGTTTTCCATAAATATTTTTTTGTCCCATCTTCGGCCATTATTTTATTTTCTAACCGCATATTACCAATCATAAATTCATCCTTAAGTCTATCAATAAGATGATCAGGTAAATTATTCATCTGATCAAACTTTATTATTCCATTTTGATAGATCCAGTTATATATTTGAACAGCTCTAAAACCTTCAATTCCCATTGAGCTTAGCAAATCTTTTAATTCAACTAAGTTATAACTTAAAATACTTTTTTTAGTCATTTCTTCCCATTCCAAATAAAGCAACTATCCTAATTAAGTTTACTAAAGCTACTAAGGTTGCCGATATATAAGTAAATGCGGCTGCTTTTAGAACTTTTTTAGCTCCATTTATTTCTTCTTGATTTAAATAACTATTATTTTTCAAAAGCGTTAACGCCTTACTACTTGCATTAAATTCAACTGGTAAGGTTACAAGATGAAAAACAAAAGCACCAAGAAACATAAAAAATCCAAGTACAATCATTAACTGGGACTGAATAAAAAAACCAAAGATAGCAAGTGGCAAACCCCAACTTGACCCTATACTTGCAGCCGGAACTAAGGTTGCTCTTAACCTTAATGGCCTATAACCTTTAAAATCTTGAATAGCATGTCCTGCTTCATGAGCAGCTACTCCTATTGCAGCAATAGAACTACTGTTATAGATACTTTGAGACAGATTTAACTTTTTATTTTTTGGATCATAATAATCATTTAAATTACCTTTAATCAAATTTACAGAAACATCTTTAATCCCATTATCATCTAAAAGCTCCCTAACAATCTCTGAAGCAGACTTATTTATATTAGAATCAACCTTTGAATATTTATTAAATGTACTTTTTACCTTATACTGAGCATACATTGCAATAATTAATACTGGTATCAACATTAATATTGTGGGATCATATAAAAACATATCTAACCACTTCCTTTTTCTGTCAAAGTACTATTATCACCTATTTTATATCCTCTTAAAAATTCTTTTGAAGTCATTTTATTCTTACCGGCTAACTGTAGCTCTTTTATTTCTAAAAGTCCATTACCGGTTTGGACAAAAAAACCTTCTTTTGGATCTGCTTTTACAATAGATCCAGGTCTTTGATCTGTATCTTGATCAATTGTTTCAACTTTAAATATCTTTAAAAACTTTCCATTAAGATAAGTAAAAGAACCAGGCCATGGATTCATAGCTCTAACAAAATTAAATAAAAAATTACTATCCTTTTCCCAGTTAATTAAACCATCCTCTTTTTTTAATTGTTCAGTATAACTAGATAACTTATCACTTTGTTTAATTCTTGGTACTGTTTTATCTTTTAAATCTATTATAGTTTTTTTGAGTAACTCACTTCCAATAATAGATAATTTATCATGTAAAGTACCAGCATTATCGTCTTTTGTTATCTCAACTTCCTCTTGATATATTATATCACCTTGATCAAGTTCCCGTTTAATATACATAGTAGTAATTCCAGTATTAGCTTTCCCATCTAATATTGCCTGTTGGATAGGACTGGAACCTCTATATTCAGGCAGTAAGGAAGCGTGTAAGTTTATGGACCCTTTTTTAAAGATATTTAAAAACTCTTCAGATAATATCTGACCATAAGCTACTACAACTAATAGATCAGGTTCAAAATCCTTAATTTGTTCAATATTCTTTTTGCCATTTATATTTTTAGGTTGTAATACCTTAAGATCTCTTTTTAGAGCTTCTTTTTTTACAGGCGAATACTTTAACTTCTTGCCTCTTCCTCTCCTACGATCCGGTTGAGTAATTACTGCAATTATATTTATCTGATCAGAATCAGCTAATTTATTTAAACTAGGTACTGCAAACTCTGGTGTTCCTGCAAAAATTATATTCATTTTGATATCACTCCACTAATTCT
>JAIPEV010000107.1 GCA_021736965.1 Halanaerobiales bacterium
TTTTGTTTTTCCAATTCTAATAACCCCTTCTCTTTTAGATTATAATACTTACGCCTTCGGCCAGTCTTAGATTTTTTCCAGTATGATTCAATAAGTCCTTTATCTTCTAATCTGTGTAATACAGGATATAACATACCTTCAGACCAAATAATCTGATGGTCAGATGCTTTTTTTATCTTTTTTATTATTTCATAACCATAACTATCTTGATTTTTTAGGATTGCTAACACTAAAGGAGTTGCAGAGGCAGCAATTAAATTTTTTGAGATATCCATAAAAACCTCCAATACCTAGCACTATTATGTATTACATTTATTATACCTAGAACTACGAGGTATGTCAATAACTTTTTTAAAAAAATAAAAATAAAAATTATATAAATTCTTTTATAAAATAATAATGAAATTAATCAGGTTACCATATCTTATACAGGTCCTGAAAATAAAGGAACTTTAATGCTTATGGTGAATTATACCTTATAAAACTAAAATGAAAGAGAGGAAAGATCTATGTGTAAAAAAAGTTTGTCTATATTATTGTTTTTGTTCTTAATTTTATTTTTTACTATCAGTTTATGCAGTGCTGATAATTATGAACCGCAGATGGTTACTGTTTCAGCTGGTTCTATACCACTCGGCGAAGAAATTTTAATTATAAATAAAGATTTTGAAATTGGAAAATATGAAGTTACTAATGCAGAATATATAATGTTTTTAAATAAATCAGGAATTTCACCGGAAGAACTTTTTGATTATGATTATAACAAACACGTTTTAATAGATATAACAGACAGTGATTGTTTAATAGGCCATAATGGAAGTGAATATTACTTTAGAGGTGGTGATATTTCTCCTGAAGCAGATGAAAACTGTCCTGTGTTTGAAGTATCCTGGTATGGTGCTGTACTATATTGTAACTGGTTAAGTGAACAGCTAGATTTAACACCTGCATATAATTTAGAAACCTGGAAATTAAAAGATAGTCCTGAAAATCTTGAAGGATATAGATTACCTACTGAAGATGAATGGGGATATGCTGCTCATGGAGGGCAGAATTATAATCTAACAACCTATGCTGGCAGTGAAAATCTTAATTTAGTAGGCTGGTATTATGAAAATGCGGGGGGAAATGTACATCCTGTAGGGAAAAAGATGCCCAATGAACTTAATATTTATGATATGAGTGGGAATGTAAAAGAATGGACAAATACTTCTATAGATGAACATAGCAGAATGAGAGGTGGAAGCTGGGCGTTTAATGATTATTACTGTGAAGTTGACTATTACGGAACTTATGCAGAAAAAATTGTAACAAATCATCTTATAGGTTTTAGAGTTGCAAGAACAAAATAAGCTAAAATAATAGAACGGTACAGGTTGCCTTCCGGTATTTGTTGAAAAATGTAATAACACAAATGACGTCTAAAAAAACTATACTCCTGTCAAGAAAGTATTGTTAAAAAATGCATTTAAGATAATCAGTAAGTATCTTAAATGCATTTTTTATTACTTTTTTTAATATATATTATTCATCTGACTTTTCTTGCTTAGAACTCTTTGAATATTGATCTAAGAGATTTAATATTTCATCATAACCTTTTTGTTCAGCTATCTTTTGAGCTACGTTCTCATTATAATAGTTAGAATAGAGATTAGTGTCAGCACCATTTTTTAATAGTAATCTGGCAACTTCAACAGAATTATTAGCGCTTGCATAAATTAAAGCAGTAAAATACCTATCATTTTCTTTAGTTACCTTTGCACCATTTTCTATTAAAAGCTTAGCTACCTCAACAGAGTTACTACCACTTGCTAACATTAAAGCAGTAGTACCATCATAATTTTCAATATATGTGCTTGCATTATTTTCAAGTAATAGTTTTACTACCTCTTTAGCATTGTATCTACTAGCAACCATTAAAGCTGTCCAACCATTATTGTCTTTAAGATTGACTTTTGCCCCATTATTTATTAAAAACTTTGCTATTTCATAATAATTATTAGCACTAACCTTCATTAAAGCAGTCACATCATTATCATTTCCAAGATTTACATTTGCTCCATATTCAATTAATAGTTTTGCTATTTCAAGATAATCATTTTGAGCTGCATATATTAAAGCAGTATTTCCATCTTTGCCTTTAGTATTTGGATCTATCCCATCTTTAATAAAATTCTTGACTGCATTAAGATTATTATTATTAACAGCATTAATAATTTCAGGTTGGTTATCATTATCTTCACTGACCTTAATTACTAATTCATCATATATTTTATTTTGTGCTTGATCAAATAGCTGATTTCCTTTTTCACTAACTGTATCTGTCTCCTCTTTTAATCGTTGTTTATATTCTTGAAAGGTCATCTCTTTTACTTTTTTTATTGTATCAGAATATTTTTCCTGCTTTTCTTTATCAAATCCCTGGTATTTTTCTATATTATTATTTACAAATTCTTTAAACTTTTTTTTAAGTGCTTGATCCATTTCACCATTTTCAAACTTTTCCTCTGCTATTTTTTGATAATAGTTCATAATCTTTTCATACATTGTGTTACTTTCTAATTCTCTTATAAACTGATCATAGGTGAAATCAGTCTCTTCAAAACCAACCAATCTATTAATTATCTTTTCTTTTGGTGGGTTATCACCACTAAAACGACCCAAAGAATATGTATCATTAATTTTGGAGGTTATTACTGACTCAAAATGTCTGAGCTTTTCATAAAGATCCTCCTCTGTTATCTTTAGTCCTATTTTAATAAGTAGTTCTTTTAAAACCACATTTTCTATAAAATTATTAAATATTTTATCTTTAATCTCATCATCCGATAATTCCTCATCATATGTTTTAACTCTTTTGTTATATTGATCAGTAGATAAAGTATAGTCATTAACTTTCATTATATACTCTTCAGCTAAAACGACATTAGATAATGCAAAAAGTGCAATAATTGTAATAAGTACTGTTAATCTTTTTTTCATTATAAATAACTCTCCTCTGTAGGTATTATATTATGATTCTTGTTATTTAGATGATTCTATGTTTAACTTATTATTTAAAGAAATATAAGTAATAACCTTTATTTATTTTAGTTTTATTTCTAATCATTTTAAGGTTCTTCTCCAAATTAGTTTATGACCAACTAATTTGGAGAAGAATTATTTTTTTAGATTATTATACCAGATCATATATTTTATCTTCTTATTAAGATAGAATATATAAAAACAAATTTATCAATCAAGCTTCACCCTTTACTCTTTGTTATAGTTTTATAATGCAATTTGCATGCATTTTGCTTGTATGTTATAATAACTTTAGAAAGAAGGTGATTTTATGCCAACTTTACAAGTGCGTAATCTACCAGAACATCTCTATAATAAAATTGTTGAATTAGCTGAAGAAGATCGTAGGAGTATTACTCAAGAAACTATTATTTTATTAGAAAAAGCTTTGGAAATGGAAAAAAAACATAAAAAAAATCGAAAAAAATTATTAAATCAAATAATTAATGAAACGAAATCTGATAATTTTGATAATGTTCCTGACCCAGTTCCACTTATTAGGGAGGATAGAAATAGATGATAATTACTTTAGATGTTAGTGCAGCTATTGAATTTATTATGGGACGAAATAAACAGTTAATTATTAAATCAAAACTAGAAAAAGCAGACTGGGTTATTGCTCCTACTCTTTTTATTTATGAAGCTTCAAATGTTATGTGGAAATATCATTCTATAAAAAATTACCCCGAAGATAAATTGTTTAAAAAAATAAGATTCTTACTTAATATAATAGATCATTTTATAGAACCAAGAAATATTTATGAAGAAGCTATTTCAGTATCTTTAAAAATTGACCATCCTGTTTACGATGTAATGTATTTGGTAACAGCTCGAAGAAAAAACGCTGAATTGTTATCCATGGATAACAGGCTTATAAAAGCCGCAAAGGAGCTCAAAATACCCGTTATAGATATTAAATGAAATTGAATATTGTATATTTTTTTAAAAATCCCATATACTCCTTTTAACATAATCAGGTCTTAACTTATGCTTTTTATGAATCAGAAAATAATTATAAAAATAAGCTTATCTTATTCAAAAATGTATTTTAATTTAAACTAATGGTTTATGTACAAAATTTAACAAAATAATAATCTCTTTAAACTGTTTATTATTTAATTTAATGGCCAACCTTCTCAACTTGACAATCGTTATTTATAAACAAATTAAAAACCCTTATTTTGACCTTCCCAGGGAGGATCAAAATTGTTTTTAGACTCATCAACACTAAGCCCATTTAAACTCTTTAAGCGCCAAAACCCATAAATATCACTTAAGATTAAAATAAAAAGAGTAATAATAATAGTATTTAAAACCAGCTAACCTCTCTGTAGGCTGGTTTAATATCTTTTTTCCAAAACCATTCAAGGAGCCAACCTCTGGTTAAATGGCTTGCCCAAGCTGCAAGGGGCTTACCAATAATATTGCTGATCAATGATATTAAAAATAATATACTGCTATTAATTATTGCTGGTATAAAATAACCGGCAGCACTCTTAGTTATATAAGCCATGCTTGATGCAATTAGTACCAACAAAAGGCCTCCTAAAACATATTTGATGGCTTGTTTTTTGGTTAATCTAATAATACTAATAATGAAGACAAATAATACAGCATTAATTGCTGCCATTTGTAGATTAAAAAGTCTATTAGATATTAAAACACTATTGGAGGTATTATTGAGTCAAGAATCTTGGATGAGATCACAAGTTTTAATTCATTTATGATTTCTTTAACTTTTTCATTCATTTTTAGATCCCTTAATAGATCAAATATAGATTTTTATAAATTGATACTTATAAAGCCTGTTTCTATAAGATATTCTTTATCAACTTTCTCTTTTATTAATTCAGCATATTGATTTAACTGTTCTTCCTTAAATTGTTTACCTGTTTTATAGTCTAATATTTTTATCTTTTTATTGTCTCTATCAATCATCAATCTATCGATTCTTTTCATCTGATCTCCATCAAAAAGGGTATATTCAGTAAATATTTCATAATTTTTATCAAATAAAATCTGATTATTTTTAATAAACTCTTTTAAGGTAGATATTATTTGATCAATTAAATTAATACCCACAATATTTACAAACTTATCAGTTATTATATCTCTAGCTATTTTATGCTCTTTATCTGTACTATACTTAATATGTTCTAAATAATCGTGTGCTATAGTTCCCATTAATCTATTTTTGTTCATTTGATAGTCTAATAACTTTTTATTCTCAATAGTTTGATCTACTTCAGCTTCAAAGTACTTAGCTATTTTACTTAAATTAATACTCCTTTTTTTACTTTCAGTTACATCTTTTATTAAGCCACCTTTATCTTTACCTGTTAATAACTCTTTTATATTATTACTATTACTTGCTTTTAATAGGGGTGTTTCATAAAAACCATATTCACTAGTACTCCAGCACAGACTATTTCCAAGCTTTAATCTGCGTGGGTTTTCAACATAAATAAATAAGTTATTAGCAGCTCTTGTCATCGCTACATAGTTATTATTAATCTCTTCCATTAACTTTTTATGGTTTTCTTCTTCAATAAAATTATAAGATAAACTCTCTAAAATTTTATTATACTTGGTATTCGTTAAAAGATAGTTTTTAACCTTATCATAGTTTTGATCAAAGTCTATATATATTTTTATATTACTGCTAAAATTACTACCTGATATCTTGGGTTTGAAGTAAAAATATACTGTATTAAAGGTTAGACCTTTTGCCCTATGAATAGTAGATAGCTTTACTGCCTCTGCATCTTTAATTCCAACCTGTTGTAGATTTTCATTATCTTTATTCTCTTCAATATAGTTCATTAAACTATTGATAGAATTAAATTGATTAGTTAATTCATAAAAGAAGTATAGGTTTTTTAATGTATCAGCTTGATCTTTAAAACTATTAAACAATCCCATTTCATTAAATAGATGATGAATTAATTTATTATAGTTCATATCCTTTAACTTTTTAACTTTAACTATAAGATTGTTAATACTATCTAATTGATTAATGTTATAATCAGTCTCTATTGTTTTTTCAATCTGTTTCTTATTTCTTAAAAAATACTTCAGTGTCTTATTATTGATCCCGACTAAATCACTTCTTAAAAACTTTAATAAACTCAAATAATCATTACAATATAGATAGTTTAATATAAAATAAATAGGTTTTACAGCCTGATGTTCTATTATACTATAAGAACTTCCTATAA
>JAIPEV010000108.1 GCA_021736965.1 Halanaerobiales bacterium
AAAAGCGGTGTGGGCAATTTGTTATTTAATTGTCCACATTAGCCACATTAGCGGCATATCCGCAATTAGTTAATAATTTTTTTAGAAATTTTTTATTTATTATCACGGGGAGGCCAGGGACCATAGTATTGATAAAAGTCGACCTTTATTCCTCCATTATATAGTTTACGCCTTTTAGATGCTTTTTTATTAAAGACTTCTTCAAATTTTTCATATGCAGATAGAATATAATAAGACCAGGTGTCTAATTTTAAAAGTTTCTTACCCATTATTTTATAGAGTTTTTCTACTTCTGTTTTATCAGATAATCGGATACCATAGGGAGGGTTAGTAATAATATAACCATACTTACGATTTGTAGAAAAATCTTTGAAATCCATCTCCTGGAAATGAATTAGTTCTGAAACTTGAGCCTTTTTGGCATGGTATCTTCCCATAGATACTAAATCAGGATTTAGATCATATCCTGCAATCAGACGTGGTTCAATATCTTTTTTTATTAATGAATGAGCTTCATTTCTTACTTCCTTTATATCACTTGATTTTATAAAATGCCAGTTTTCAAAATCAAAACTCCTGTTAAGACCAGGAGCAATATTTTTAGCTTTCATCGCAGCTTCAATTGGAATCGTTCCTGAGCCAACAAAGGGATCAATTAAAATCCGGTCAGGACTCCATTTGCTTAAAGTGATCATTCCTGCAGCAATGGTTTCCTGTAAAGGAGCTGTTGAACTCAGTTCTCGATAACCTCTTTTATGAAGTCCTCTACCACTTGTATCTAATGTTAGTATAGCAGTATCTTTATATAAAGCGACTTCTATTTGATATTTAGGTCCTTTTTCTTCAAACCAAGATTTATTATATCTTTCAGTTAAACAGTCAACAATAGCTTTTTTGGTTATAGATTGACAGGTAGGTACATGGTGTAATTGAGATTTTACTGACTTACCAGAAACAGGAAAGTTTGCATCTTTAGTTAAGTACCAGTCCCAAGGTAGTTCTTTAGTTTTTTCATAGAGCTGATCAAAGTTTGTTGCTTTAAATTCACCAACCTTAATTTGGACTCTTTCAGCTGATCTTAACCATAAATTTGCTCGACAGATGTCTTTTTCATTTCCTTTAAACTCTACTTTCCCATTTGATACTTTTATGTCTTTAAAGTTCAATTTGTTTACTTCATTTTTTACAACAGATTCCATTCCAAATGTAGTTGTTGCAATTAGATTATAGGTCGTCATTTATTTCTTTCCATTCCTCTCTTAGAAGACTAAACTTTAATTCATCATTATATTTATTATTATAATATCTTCTTTTTCTTCTAACTCCTTCTTCTTTAAAACCAAGATTTTTATATAGTTTAATAGCTCTTTTATTATAATCATAACAGGATAGTTCAATCCGATTTAAGTTTAACTGTTCAAAACCAAAGTTAATCATTAACTCCATAGCTTCTCGACCAATACCTTTAGATCTATTATTAGGATCACCAATAACTAAAGCAATTTCTCCATATCTATTTTTATGATCTATCTTAATATAGTCAATTTGCCCAATATAGTCACCGGTCTCTCGATCAGATATTACAAATCCCTTCCAATCCTTGCTCATTGCTTGATCTAAAAATCCTTGTACCTGACTTTTTGACTGAGGATACAAAAATGTATCAGATAAAAACTTAACTGTTTCGGGATCATTAATCCAGGCCATAATATTATTTAAATCATCTTGTTTGTATTCTCTAAGCATTATTTTATTTCCATACTTACGAGACATATTAACACTCCTTTATTCTTTAAACGTAACTCCTTTATTTTTCATTTCATCAAGTATCTTTTGTAACTTTTTTGGATCTTGTTCAATTGCTTTAGTTGCTGAAATTACAACAGTAGTATCAAAACCACTTTTAACTGAATCAAGTGCAGTATATTTCACGCAATAATCTAAAGCTAGACCCGCAATACATACTTTATCAATATTTAATTCCTGAAGATAACCAGCTAAACCCAGGTTTGACCCGTCATTTTCATAAAATGCAGAGTAGCTATCCACTTTATAATGGTACCCTTTTCTTATAATCAGATTAAACTTTTCACTTTCAATATCAGGATGAAATTCAGCACCTTTAGTATTTTGCACACAGTGATCAGGCCATAAAACAGGACCAATTCCTCCCTGATTATATTCGCTGAAAGGTTTTCTGTTATGAGTACTGGCAAAACTTTTGTCATTTTTAGGATGCCAGTCCTGAGTAGCAACTATTGCCTTATATCGTCCACTTTTCATAAGTTTATTGATAGTATTATTGATTTCATCTCCGTTTGGAACAGCAAGTGAACCGTTAGGATAAAAGTCATTTTGAAGATCAATTACAAGTAATGCTCTATCCATTTTTAACCTCCTTATTAATATTTGATTGAAAATCTGTTATAGTGATCTGATGGCTTTTGATCTGATATATTCAAACTATTAACATTAGCAAATCTAGGTCCCTTATTAAGATAATCAAGCATCTTTTGAACCTTTTTTTTACTGCCTTCAATAACTACTTCAACTCTACCATCCTTAAGATTTTTTACCCAACCAGTTACACCGATCATTTGGGCTTTTTGTTGAGTAGAAGCTCTAAAACCTACTCCTTGAACACGACCAGAAACATATATATGTTTTCTTGTTTTATCATCCATGATAAATCCCTCCGTACTTCATAGATGAATATTTACCTTAGTATTTTTATTAATTATAACAGATATATAAGGTTAAAACAAGAATCATTGCTTGAATATACTATGGTTGAGAAATTAGTTAACTTTATTTATTTTAAATGAATAATATTATAAAAAACAATCTTTGATCGCTTTATTTTAATATGCTCAATTAGATATCTTGACATTAAAAAAGCCCCATCATTTGGGACTTTTTTTTAAAATATATCTTATTTAAGTGATCTTTTCTGGCTCATTATTTTTTTCAATTTTATAAATTTCTCCATACCTTATTTTTTTATCATTACACAGTTTCTTTACTTTACTTAATTCATTTTTATAAATTTGACAGGCATAACCACAAGATTTACTTAATTTTGTAGGTACAGGAACCATCTTTGTAAAGATATCATTTTTCCTACAGTAATTTTCAAACTTAAAGGCCATTGAATTAATTTTAAATGTAATTAGATATTTTATTTTAGTTTCCAATTGGATCACCTTTTTTATTAATTGTTTTAACTCAAGAATATTTTTTATTCAATAGTTCGGGTTGATAGGGAGCACTTCTATTTGGGCATTTTTTTCTTGGACAAACCTGACAGTTTTCGAAACTAATTTCTGTGGGATAAATTAAACCTGAAACAGACTTTTTTGGTAGCATTAAGGAACTTTTAGTTAAGCTAACACCAATCTTGTTTTCAGGATCTCCGATCAGTTCAAAAAGTTTTTTTTGTTCTGTTATCGACCAATCAATTAAAGAACCTGGGTTCATAGTTGAAGTTAAACCTGGTAATAACTTTTTATTTATATTGTCTTTAACCTTGTTTAAAGCTTCTTTTAATACAAACTCTTGTAATACGGATAACCAATATTTTTGTAAGATATCTCCATCTTCTTTTTCTGCCCATTGATCTATTTCTTTACCAGCAGTTACAATATATACTATTACCTTATGCACATCTTTTAGATTAACACTCATAATTTTGCTTTTGAATTCTATTTTCTCTATTATTACCTTTTCATCTTCAATCTGATCAATATAAGCCTCACCATATATAGCTTTGGGAACTGCAATTTGATTTGCTTTTTTAAAAAAACTTTTAATCTTATCAATTTCTTTATAATCTTTATTTACCTTTATCGTTTTAAGAAATTGTTCAAAGTCTATTTTGGTTTTAATCTCTTTATTAACTATGGTATTCATTTAGATCATTCCCTTTTTAAAAACTCATTTTCTTAATATATTCAGTTTGAAACTCTTTGTTTATAGATAGTTCAATATACTTAACCTTTTTTATGATATTTTCGGCTTCTCTTTTTGCATTTTTGTTTAAAAGATAGATCTTTGCACCAGTACCAGCTCCATTACCAATCTGGATTATCTTATCTTTTAAGCAGTTTGGTATCATTTTTATAAAACAGGCATTATCAGGATTAATATAGTTTCCAAATCCTCCTGCAATAAATACCCGGTTAATATCTGTATCTTTATAGTTAAGTTCTTTTAAGAGAATTTCTATACCAGCAGCAATTGCACCTTTAGCAAGTTGTACTTCTCTTATATCTTTTTGAGTCAAAAAAATCTGTTTATCATAATTCTTTAGATTCGTTATTTTTAAAGCCTTTTGACCCTTATACTCTTTAAGAAAGGGTTTCTGCCAGTCTTTTAACTTTTCTTTAGATACTATCCGACCAGAAGATTCAATAAAGTTGTATTTATAAAACTCTGCAATCATATCTAAAAGACCTGAACCACAGATTCCAATTGGTTCCTTGTCATTAATTGTTTTAAACTGTATCTTGTTATCTTTAATAAGAAACTTAGAAATCGCCCCAGATATTCCTGCTGTACCAAATGTAATATTAGCTCCTTCAAAGGCAGGACCCGCTGCTGCAGAACAAGATAGTATTTTTTTATTACTACTTAATACAATCTCTCCATTTGTTCCAATGTCAATTAATAAGTTAATCCCATTTAACTTATTAATATTAACTGCAAGCATGTCCCCTGTGATATCTGCTCCTACATAACCTGAGATTGATGGTAGTAGTTGGACTAATCCATTTTTATTGATCTTAATTTCAGTCTCTTTCGGACTTAAATTTATTTCCTCAGTAAAGATTGGAACATAAGGAGCTTTAGCAATATTTAGGGCATCAATTCCAAGTAATAGATGTAACATAACAGTATTACCCACAACACTCATTTTATAGATATCTTGATATTTAATATTATTATTTTCAACAAGGTGATCAATACCTTTATTTAATTTGTCAACTATTGTTTTTTTTATTTTCTTTAGACCATCTTTATTATTTATAGTATAGTTAATTCTAGATATCACATCTGCTCCAAACTTCTTTTGGGGGTTGTAAAAGGAATAGGTATCTAGTTCTTGGCCGGTCTCTAAATCTAAAAGATAAATTACTATTGTTGTAGTACCAATATCTACCGCCAGGCCATAATAACCTTTATCTAAATCAGTTCTTATATCTATAATTTTGTTTTTCTTTTTTATAACAGAGATTTCACTATCTTTTTTTAAGTTCTCTATTTTTTTAAGGTTACTATAGTCAATCTGATCTGTATCACTTTTATTATATATCCTCTGTAAATAATCTCTTTGATCTCTTAGATCAGCTTTTTTAAGATATATATTTTCTTTTTTTAAATCTAAATTCAGATCCATTTCGGTAATTATACTTTTAGTCATAACCGTTATGTCATCTTTTTGAGTTAATATAACATCCAAATTACTTTTAATATTATATAGACAGCTTAATCTAAAACCTTCCTTAAGCTCTTTATCATCAAGGAATTCAAGTTCTGATTTATTTGGTTTATTAATTTCTCCTTTTAATTTAATCTTGCATTTACCACAGATACCTTCTCCACCACAGTAGGCATTAATTTCATAATTGTTTTTCAAAAGTACTTTAAGCAGATTATCCCCTTTATTACATTCAATTTCTTTTATTTTATTATCCTGATGAACTCTTATCAAATGTGACATCCAAGTTCCCCCCAATATTAAATTATATAATCCTACTGCTTGCTGTAACTGTTCAAACTCTCTAATTTTAATAATTCTCTTTTAACTAATACTTTAA
Source organism: Halanaerobiales bacterium (assembly GCA_021736965.1). GTDB lineage: Bacteria > Bacillota > Halanaerobiia > Halanaerobiales > M55B127 > M55B127. The sequence goes on from JAIPEV010000108.1 coordinate 5,817, forward strand.
TGATATAGGTATATAAGAATATATTGATTCCTTCACCAACTATTTTAGGTACTATTGTAACCTTAATCGGGATAGAAAAAAGCATTTGTAGAAATACTGGTACCAAAATAACAGATGAGATAACCTGTCCAGTCATTATTGAAATAACTAATGAATAGGTATTTATTTTATGATTAAAACCATAATATATAACCAAACCTGGTATAAAACCAGTTAAAAACGAGGTTAAAGTAAAATGAGGCATATAAGCACCTAAAGGATTAATAAAGTATCCTAAAATATCTGCTATACCGCCAATCAAACCTCCTATAACGGGACCGAAAAAGATACCACCAATTATAATAGGTAAAGAAGCAAAGCCAATTCTAATACCCTCCACTCCACCAATCGCGAATCTTAAAC
>JAIPEV010000109.1 GCA_021736965.1 Halanaerobiales bacterium
GAAGTACTTTATAGAGGTGTTAAAGTAGAAAAAGAAAAAAATAAACTATTAGAATTAAGAAGAAAGTTTTCTGTTATCTGGCAGAATCCCTATCTTTATCATGGCACTGTTGAACATAATATTAAACTTCCTCTTAAACTACGTAATGTTGGTCACAAAATAATAAAAAGAAAAGTCTTTAATATTGCAAATAAATTAGAAATAAAACACTTACTTCACAAAAATAGTAATAAGATATCTGGTGGTGAAAAACAGAAAGTCTCTATAGCAAGATCACTTATAACTGAGCCTGAAATTTTATTTATAGATGAACCAAATAGTAGTCTAGATTATAAAAGTAGCCGCTATTTTAATAATCTATTTACAGATTTAATTTCTGAAGGAGTGACAATTTTGCTTATCACCCATGATCTTTACCAAATTGAAAACTATGCCGAGTACATTACTGTTTTAGAACGAGGAGAAGTTGCCTCTAGTGGAGCTATAAATGAGGTAGATTTTTGATATTAAAGATAAGATAACTTAATTAGACAGATTAAATGCTAGATAGGAGAGGGTAGATATGGAAGGGTTTTTAGACTTAAAAACTCCAGAATATTTTTGGGAAACAGTAAAAAAAGAGCTATCAGGTAAAAATTTAGAAATAAAATCAATATACTTTGAAGATAGTATTAATCGGATATTAAGTCAGGATATAATCTCAAAAGAAAATTTACCTGATTTTAATCGTTCCACTGTTGATGGTTATGCCTTAAGATCTAAAGATGTTAGGGGCGTTTCTGCCTCATTACCAGGTTATTTTAGTATAATAGGAGAAGTAAAGATGGGTAAAAATACTGACATTACTATCAAAAAAGGACAGACTGCCTATATCCCAACCGGTGGAATGTTGCCAGCCGGAGCAGACTGTGTGGCTATGGTAGAATATACTGAAAAGATATCTGAAGATATGATTGAATGCAACAAGAGTTATGGAGTAGGAGACAATATTATAAAAAAAGGTGAAGAGATCAAAAAAGGTGAAATAATTTTTAAAAAGGGGTATAAATTTACTTCCAGAGATTTAGGTGTGCTGGCTGGACTTGGGCTGGTCAATTTCGAGGTATTTAAAAAACCAGAGGTTGTGATTATCTCTACAGGTGATGAATTGGTTGAACCCTGGTCAGATTTAAAGTTTGGTGAGATTAGAGATATTAACACCTATACATTAAGTTCTTTATTTAAAAGAATAGGGGCTGAAGTTATCAAGGTAGGCATTATTAAAGACTCTTATTCAGTTTTAAAAGAAAACATTAAAAAGTATTTAGATAAGGACTTAATCTTGGTTTCAGGCGGTAGTTCGGCTGGAATAAAAGATATTACAGTTGACGTGATTAATGAGTTGGGTAGTCCTGGAGTATTGATCCATGGTTTAAAAGTCAAACCAGGTAAACCTACTATATTAGGTTTAGTTAATGGCACCCCTATAATGGGTTTGCCAGGCCATCCTGGTTCAGCCTGGATGATTGCCAATAAGTTTGTTGGTCCACTCCTTAAAATTTTGACAGGAGAATATGATAAAAATGACATAGTAAAGGAGATAAATAAAGATCTAATCAAGGAAAAAGCAGTACTTACTAAAAGTATATCTTCAGATAAAGGAAGAGAAGAGGTAATTCCCGTCAAGAAAATATATAGTGATAAGATTAAGGCAGAGCCACTATTGGGTAAATCAAGTTTTATGAGAATATTTATTGAATCAGATCGATATATCGAGATTGAAAGTAGTAGTGAAGGTATAGATAAAGGCAAAGAGGTAGAGTTAATAAAATTCAATTAAGGAAAGTGATTTGGATGGCAAGGAAGAGATATTTAAAGAAAACTTCTTTAAAAGAAGCACAGCATAAGTTTTTAACAAAGTTTGCTGATTATGAACTATCTACTGAAATAATTAAAACTTCTAAAACAAAAGGCAGGGTTAATTCAAAAGCAATCTATGCTAAGAGATCTTCACCTGACTTTTATGCATCAGCAATGGATGGTATTGCAGTTCGATCAGAAAGTACTAATTATGCTAGTGAAAGAGATCCGGTTTTATTAAAAAAAGATGATGATTTCATATATGTAGATACCGGAGATTTAATACCTGATGATTTTAATGCTGTAATTAAGATTGAGGATGTAGTTGAAGTTGATCAAAAGACAGTAGAGATCATAAAAAGTATACCGATTTGGAACAATATTAGAAGTATTGGAGAAAGTGTTATTAAAAAGCAGATGTTAGTTCCAACAAATACTGAAATAGGTGTTTTTGAAATAGGAGCAATGTTGGAAGCAGGTGTAGTTGAAGTAGAGGTCTATAAGAGACCTCAAATCAGTGTGATCCCAACCGGTAGTGAATTAGTCAAACCTGAAGATGATCTAAAAAAAGGTGATTTAATTGATTTTAACTCTACTATGATTGATCTATTATTAAAAGAATCTGAAGCTATAGTAAAAAAGTTAGAGATTGTAAAAGATGATTATCAGATAATAAAAGAAAAAATTATAAGAGAGAATAAAGAAAATGATCTAACAATAATATTAGCTGGTTCATCAGCTGGAAAAGAAGATTATACATTAAAGATTTTATCTAAGCTAGGAAAAATTATCTTACATGGTGTAGATATTATGCCAGGAAAACCATTAATACTAGCTGAAGTTAATAATAAACCTGTGGTTGGACTACCTGGCTATCCCTTATCTGCCTTGTTGGACTTCCATTTATTTATTGAACCATTAATTAAAAAGTGGTATGGGCAAGATAGTTATTTACCAGAAAAGATAAATGCAAAAGTACTTAAAAAAGTACCTTCAACTCCTGGATTGAAAGAATTTATTAGGGTAAATATTGCTAATATTGAAGAAAGATTAGTTGCTATCCCTCAAAAAAGGGGTTCTGCTTCAATGAATACATTAATCAATGCAGATGGGTTACTTCCAATTGGTGAAAGTAAAGAAGGAATTAGACCTAATTCAATATCTAAGATTTATTTATTAAAAAATAAAAAAGCATTAGAAAATCAAATAATGATGATTGGAAGTCATGATCTTAGTATTGATATTTTAAGAGACTTAATTAGAAAAAGAAGATCTGAATTTGATTTTAAGATTCAATCTGTAGGAAGTATGTCTGGTTTAATATCTTTAAAAAGGGGTGAATGCCATCTTGCAGGATCACACCTTTTAGACCCAGTGAGTGGAGAGTACAATGTTAGTTACTTAGATAAGTTTTTCTCTGGACAAAAATTAGCGATTATTAACTTTGTTTATAGGGATCAGGGTTTTATAGTAAAGAAGGGAAACCCTAAAAGTATAAAAAGTATAGGTGATTTAGTTAAAAAAGATCTAAAATATATAAATAGACAGGCCGGTTCAGGTACCAGGGTATTATTTGATTATCTTTTAGATAAAAATAATATTGATTGTGCTAAAGTAAATGGTTATGACAAAGAAGAAGTAAACCATATTAGTGCTGCAATTCAAGTTACTAGAGGAAGAGCTGATACAGCAATGGGAATAAAATCAGCAGCAGTAGCAGTTGGAGCTGACTTTGTACCAATAAAAAAAGAAAAATATGATATAATATTAAAAGAAGAACTTTTAGATGATTTAAGAATAAAAGAAATTATTAAGATCATAAAGTCTAATGAGTTCAAAAAAGAAGTTAATACTTTAGGTGGATATGACACTTCAAAGAGTGGGTCAGTGATAGTTCATAGCTAGAAAGGATGATTGTAATTGATTAATACAGCGATCTTAACGATTAGTGATAAGGGTTCTAAGGGTAAAAGAGAGGATTTAAGTGGACCACAAATTATTGAGTTTTTAACTGAATTTGACGGTGAGAAAAAATACTATGATATAATACCAGATGAAGTTGAAATTATAAAAAATAGCTTAATTAAACTTTCTAAACGGAAAGATATAGATTTAATTTTAACAACAGGTGGAACTGGATTGGCAAAAAGAGATGTTACACCTGAAGCTACAAGGGCAATAATGGAAAAAGAAGTACCTGGTATTGTTGAGATGATCAGAAGAGAGACTGCAAAGATTACTAAAAAAGCCGCTCTATCTAGAGCTAAAGCTGTTATTAAAAATGATACATTAATTATCAACTTACCAGGGAGTCCAAAAGCTGTAATAGAATGCTTAGAGATCATAAAAGATATCTTACCACACGGTATTCAAATATTAAAAGGAGAAGTAACACAACACAGCTAATATAGTTATTAGTACCTAATAAAAATATTTGATAAAGGAAGAAATTATGGATATAGAAAAGATGGATATTTTTTTTAATAAAAGAGCTGATAAATATGATAGTCATATGAAGCAAAATGTAAGTAACTTTAATCAATTTTATAATTCAATTGCTAATCAAATTAAAGATAATGATCAAATAATCAATATCTTAGATATAGGTTGTGGCACTGGTATTGAACTTAAATCGATTTTTGATCAGGTTCCGAGGGCATCTTTTCACTGTATCGATTTATCAAAAGAGATGCTCAATAAGTTGAAAACAAAGTATCAAAACAAGAGTCAAAAGATTACTACAGAACTGGGCTCATATCTTGAAATAGATTTTAAGGATAGTTTCTATGACTATGCATTATCAGTGATGTCTTTACATCATCTAGTTTATTTGGACAAACTAAAACTTTATAAAAAGATATATAAGGCATTAAAGGTTAATAGTATATATATAGAAGGGGACTATATAGTAGATCAAAAGAAAGAAAGATTACTTTTAAATCAGTATAATAAATTAGAGCAAGAGATAAGATCTAAGCCTGGTAGTTACCATATAGATATTCCTTTTTCTCTCAAAACACAAAGAAAAGTGATAAAAGAAGCTGGGTTTAAAGATTTCAAAGTTTTATACAATAAAAAAGAGGCAGTTGTCTTTAGTTGTTTAAAATAGATTTGATTGGAGGTATCATAGTTGAAATTAGACGAACTTAAAACAAGTTTACAAAAGATAGTTGAAAACGAATATAAGATAAGAAAAAAAGATGACTATCTAAAACTGACCGATCAGATGCTAGATAATATCGGAGTGGTTGATCCAAAGCTAAGAGATGATCTAATATATTTAGTTTTAGCAAACTGGATATTAGATGACCTTTATAACAATCAAGAGTTAGTTAACATTTTAGATACCTGTCTTGATCAAAATCACCTTTTTTATAAATTAAAAAATAGAGGAGATGATTCCGTATTTACAAGAACATTTTCAGCTCTAATTATAGCAGTACTTATAAATAAAGATAATAAGCAACAATTTTTAGACAAAAAAAAGTTTCTTAATACTGTAAATAAGACAATAAAGTACTATAAAGAAGAAAAAGATCTAAGAGGATATATAGATAATAAGGGCTGGGCTCATTCAGTTGCTCATGGTGCAGATATTATGGATGAAATTGCAAACAATGATAAAATAAGTCCTCAAATATGTGAAGACATTCTAAATGTAATTAGTTTAAAGATACAGATTAGTAATTATACATATATTAATGGCGAAGATGAAAGAATGGCACAAGCAGTTTACAGTATTTTAACAAATAAAGTATTAGATTCTCAAAAAGTTAATAAATGGTTTAAAGAACTAGTCGATATCAATAAGTTAAAAAATCGAAATGAGTATGATAGACTTATTTTTAACATTAAAAGCTTTTTAAAGAGCCTTTATTTTAAAATCTTATCTGATCAGGATTTAAATAATAAAAATCTAATATTAATTACAGACTCCTTAAAAGAGATTAGTAAAATAAGATTTCTTTAAATAATACTTTCTTTTAAGATATTATTTTAAGTTAAAAAAAGGAAAATATATATCTATTAAAGAAATGTAATAATAAGCATTATTTCAAAAAGAGGTGATCAGATGAGTGATTTTATCAAAGTTTTAATTTTGGATAATGAGATAGAAGCAAGTATAATGGAAGATATTTTAGATGATAGAGAGATACCTCATCTAATCCAATCTTATAATGTAAAAGGTTTTGATGGGGTTTTTCAACTTCACCAGGGTTGGGGTCATATTGAAGCTGAAGAAGAATATATGAATGAGATAATAGAAATATATAATGATTTAAAACAGAGTAACTTTGAAGAAAAAAAGGAAGAGTAAAGAATTAAAAAAATTAAGGAGGTGTTTTAAGTATTATG